>RFGE01000360.1 GCA_003696105.1 Deltaproteobacteria bacterium
CCGACGGCGAGGATCTCGCCGTCGCCAAAGAACCGCTGGGGTCGATCGCAGTCGATGTGCGCGCAGGTCACCTGGATCCACTCCATGTCGGGGAAGTCGAACATGCGGCCGCGCTGTGCGGCGAGCACCTGGCGCAGTAGCCGCAGCCGCGTCGTGCGCGGAAAGACGATCAGCTCGTAGCGACCGTCGTCGACGCGCGACACCGGTGCGAGGAAAAACGCCTTGCCGACGCGGTCGCAGTTGGCGACGAGCATGCCGTACGCGTCGACCTCGCGCGTGCGCTCGTCGCCGGACGCGGCGTCCCGATAGCGAATGCGGTAGCGCGCGCCGAGCGACCGGCCGAACAGGATGACGGCCACGCAGGCGACCGTGTACAGCAGCGATCCGATCGCGCCGACGGCCCAGCGGCGCAGGCGCGACCCCGCGCGCAGGCGGTTGGCGAGGTCGGCGACGTCCGCAACCCACCCGAGCCCGCCGGCCGAGTAGAACCGCACCCCGTCGACGTCGATCGCGTCGATGTCGCGGCGCTCGCCGCGCTGCAAGTCGACCGCGGCCGCGGCCGCGCCGGGCCGCTGGCCGAGCACCCGCGCCAGATCGTTGGCCGTGCCCGCCGGCACGACGGCCAGCCGCGTGGGTGCGTCGCCGATGCCGTTGACGCACGCGTTGACGGTGCCGTCACCGCCGACCGCGATCACGAGGTCGGTGTTCCACGCGGCCGCGCCGCGCGCGGCGGCGCGCGCGGCCTCGGCGCTGCGAACGCGGCATTCGGTGATCGTCACGCCGTCGCCGAGCACCGCCTGAAACAGCGGCCGCCACCGCGCGGCGCGAGCGTTCGGCGCCCGCTCGTGAACGACGATGACGGCTGTTCGGATCGCGCCAACGTGTCGCGCGGTGGCGGCAACTTCAGTTGTCGCCGCAGCCGCAGGCGCCACCGCGTGGCATCGCGGCGTTACAGGCGTAGCCGTTTCACGTGTAGTGGCGCTCGCATCGATTTCGCGTGGCGGCGTCGGTGAACCGGGTTGGAAGGGGACTCGTCGTGTCACGTCGAGTCGACGGAGCAATCTCCGCGCCAGCGAGCGCGTGGCACCGCCATTGCACTCGGTCGGCGCGTGTCCCGTCCATCGCCGACGACCCTCGACACCTTCTGCCAGGTTGGCCGCGCCGTGGCGGAAGCCGAGGGCGATTCGCCGCGCGCGGACGCGGCGCGGTTGCTCGCGCCGGACTTTCCCGGGCGGGACCGGTACGACGTGACCCTGCTGGCGGCGGGGCGCCGCGGCCGCGTCGCCGCCATCGTCAATCCCCACCTGCGCGACGACACCGGCCGGCCGATCGGCCTGCTCGGCGCGTACGCGTGCGTCGACGACGACGCCGTCGCGGCCGAGCTGCTGGCCGCCGGCTGCGCGCACCTTCGCGCGCGCGGCTGCGCGCGGGTGTGCGGCCCGATCGCGCTGTCGACGTGGCACCTCTGCCGGTTCACGACCGCCGGCGACGACGCCGGGTGGGTGCCCGGCGACCCCGACAACCCGCCGCGCGCGCCCCGGCAGTGGCAGGCCGCCGGCTTCGAACGCATCGCGCGCTACTGCTCGAACTGGTTGCCGGACCCCGAGTCGATCGCGGCGCGGTTCGCGCCGCGCGCGCGCGACGCCGAACGCAACGGCTACCGCGTCCGCCGGCTGCGCGCCGCGGACGCCGGCTCGCTGTACGAGGTCGCGCTCGCGGCGTTCTCGCGCGCATTCTTGTTTGCGCCGATCGATCGCGACGAGTTCGACGCCCTGTACCCACCCGAGTGGATCGCGGCGGGCGAAGCCACCTCGCCCGTGGCGATCGGCCCGGCCGGCGACATCGCCGGGTTTTTCTTCACCTTCCCGGCGACGGTGGCCGGCCGCCGCACGCTCGTCGGCAAGACGCTCGCGGTCGCACCGGCACACCGCGGTCGCGGCGTCTACGAGTTGATCATGCACGCGTGGCTTCGCATCGGACTCGCAGCGGGCTACGACCACTTCGCCGGCTGGCTCATGCACGCCGACGGGCCTCCGGCCCGGATGGGCTGGGCGCGGCCGGAGACCTGCATCAAGGAGTACGCGCTCTATGGTCGCAGTGTGTAGCGTCGGCAACGGCGGTTTCGCGCCGCTGGCGCACGAGTTGGTGTTGCGCCACGCCCGGACCGCGCCCGATCGCCCCGCGCTCGTGGCCGGCGACCGGGTCGTCCGCTACGGGGAACTCGCCGAGCGAGCCACCGCGTTGGCGGCGGGCCTCGCCGCGCGCGGCGTCGGCCGCGGCGATCGCGTCGCCGTGCTCGTGCCGATGAGCCCCGACCTGTACGTCGCCGTCGTCGCGATCGTATCGCTCGGAGCGATCGCGGCGTTCGTCGAACCGCGGTCGTCCGCGCGCGACATCGCGCGTGCGATCGGCGCGGCCGCACCGGCGGCCTTCATCGGCGTGCCGCGCGCGCACGCCTTGCGCGCGGCATTCGCCGAGGTGGCGCGGGTGCCGGTGGCGATCGCCACCGCGAGCCGCGGGGTGGCCCGCACGGTCGCCGCCGTCGCGCTGTCCGACGTGGAAGCCGACGGCCGCGGGGCGCGCGCACCGCGGGCGACCGTGCAGCCGCACGACCCGGCGCTGCTCACGTTTTCGAGCGGCACGACCGGCACGCCGAAAGCCGTCGCGCGGTCCCACGCGCTGTTGGCCGCGCAGCACGCCGCGATCGAGCACATGGTCGCCCCGCAGCGACCGCGCGAGGTGCACATGACCGCGTTCGCGATCGTCGCGCTGTCGGGGCTCGCGTCCGGGCACACGGTCGTCATCCCGCCGCTGGGCCGCGGCGTCGACCGCGTGCACCGCGATCGCGTCGCGCGCGATCTCGTCGCGCGCGGCGTCACCGTGGTGTCGGGCTCGCCGGCGTTCCTGCAGCCGGTGGTCTCAGCCGCACCGCGCGCCGCGCTCGCGACCGTCCGGCGCGTCATCACCGGCGGTGCGCCCGTGCCGGTCGACCTGTGCGAACGGGCGGCGGAGCGGTTGCCGAGGGGCGCGTCGATGCTCGTCGTCTACGGCAGCACCGAGGCCGAACCGATCGCGACGATCGATGCGGCCGACGTGTGCGGCGACCTGGCGGCCGCCACGCGCGCCGGCCGCGGCCTGTGCGCGGGCCGACCGGTTCCGCAGGTCGACGTGCGTTTGCTGCGCCCGACGGCGGGCCCGCTGGCGGTCGGGCCGGAGGGGCTCGCCGGGCTGTGCGTCCCACCCGGCGAGGTCGGCGAGGTCGCCGTCGCCGGGCCCCACGTCAACGAGCGCTACTGGCGAAACCGCGACGCCGAACGCGCGACCAAGGTAACCGACGAACGCGGCCGCGTGTGGCATCGCACCGGCGACGCCGCGTATTTCGACGACCGCGGCCGGCTGTGGCTCGTCGGCCGCATCGGCGACGCCGTCCGCGTCGGCGACGGCGCGCGCTACTCGTCGGCCGTCGAGGCGGTCGCGCGCACCGTGCCCGGCGTCGACCGGGCGGCGCTGATCGCCGACCGCGGCGGCCGGCCGCGACTCGTCGTCCAGGGGCGCCGCCGCGCGCGCCGGCCGCTGGCCGCGGCGCTTGCCGCCGCCGGTATCCCGGACGCGGCGATCACGTTCGCCCGCAGCCTCCCCGTCGACCCGCGCCACCGCGCCAAGCTCGACCATCACGCCATCCGACAGAGGTACGCCCGGTGAGATCCACGATTCAGCACGCCGCCGTGTTCCAGCGCATCGTCTACAGCCAGTGCTGGGAAGATCCGGTCATCGCCGCCGAGGCGCTCGCGCTCGGCCCCGACGACGACCTGCTGTGCGTCACGTCCGCCGGCGACAACGCGCTCGCGCTCGCGCTAGCGCGCCCCCGCCGCGTCACCGCGATCGACTTTTCCGCCGCGCAAAACGCGCTGCTCGAACTCAAGATCGCGGCGCTGCGCACACTGTCGTGGGACCGCTACGTCGCGTTCCTCGGCGCGCGACCGTGCGCCGACCGGGTCGCACTCTACCGCGACCGCGTGCGCCGCGAACTACCGGACGGTGCGCGCCGTTATTTCGACGCCAACGAGCGCCTGCTCGCCGACGGCGTCATCCACTGCGGACGGTTCCAGCGATATCTTCAGTTGTTTCGCAGGCGGGTGCTGCCGCTCATCCACCGCGCCGACACGGTCGCCCGCCTGTTCGCCCTGTCCGATCCAGACGAGCGCGCGCGGTTTTGCGCCGACACGTGGAACAACCGGCGCTGGCGCGCGCTGTTTACCGTGTTCTTCGGCCGAGCGGTGATGGCGCGACTCGGCCGCGATCCGGCGTTCTTCACCTACGTGGACCGCGACGACGTCGGCCGCGAGTTCTTGCGCCGCACGAACCGGGCGATCGTCGCCACCGACCCGGCAGACAATCACTTCCTGCAGTACGCGCTGCTCGGCCACTACCCCGATCTGTCGCGCGGGCCGATCTATTTGCGCGAGCGCCACTTCGACGCGCTGCGCGCCGCGGCCGACCGCATCCGCATCGTCCGCGGCGACGTCGAGTCCTACCTCGAAGGGCTGCCGGACGGCGCCCTGTCGGCGCTGTACCTGTCGGACCTGTTCGAGTGGGTGAGCGCCGACCATCACGAGCAGCTGGTGCGCACGATCGCGCGCGTCGCGCGCCCGGGTGGCCGGTGGGTCTACTGGAACCTGCTCGTCCCGCGGCGGCGTCCGGACAGCCTCGCCGATCGGGTCGACAGCCACGACGAGGTCGCCGCGGAGCTGCACGCGCGCGACCTCGCATTCGTCTACGGCAGCTTCCACCTGGAGTCGCGGCGATGACCCGCGCGGAGCGCTGGCTGTCCGCCCTGCACCGCCGCCGGCGCGTCGCGATCGCCAGCGTGGTGTGCGCGGCGCTCGGACTCGGCGCCATGGCGCGAACGATTCGCGTCGACAACTCGCTCGACGTCTGGTTCGTCGACGGAGATCCGGCGCTGGCCGCGTACGATGCCTACCGCGAGCGGTTCGGCAACGACGAAATCGTGGTCATCGCCGCGGTCGCCCCCGACAGCGCATATGCGCCCGCCGCGCTCGAGCGGGTGCGCGCCGCGAGCGATCGGCTCGCCGAACACCCGCTCGTGCGCCGCGTCAACAGCATCACCCGCGGACTGCACGTTTCCGGCTCGGCCGGCGCGATCGACATCGAGCCGCTGCTCGGCGACGGGCCGGTCACCCCCGAGGAGGCGGAGCGGGTGCGCGCCCGGGTGGAAGCGGATCCCGCGTTTCGCGGCGTGGTGATCGGCCGCGACGAGCGCACCACGCTGATCCTCGTCGAACCGCGCGTGGTCGACGACTTCGACGCGGTCCGATCCGATCTGCTCGCCGACATTCGCGCGATCGTGGACGACACGTTGCGGTCCGGCGGCGCCACGGCCCACATCGGCGGGCTCGGCGTCGTCTACGACGGACTGAACGCCGCGTCGATGCGCGACTCGGCGGTGTTCGTGACGCTGTCGTATCTGGTGCTGCTCGGCGGGTTGTGGCTGCTGTTCGGCCGGTGGGTGTGGGTCGCGGTCGGCGCGGCGGTCGCGACGGTGACCGTGGTCGCGACCCTGGGCATCGCCGGCTGGGCCGGGCGCGACCTCAACATGGTCACCGGGGCGCTGCCGACGCTGCTCATCACCGTAGGCCTGATGGACCTGGTCCACCTGATCGACGCCGGGACCGGCGGCGGCCGGCGGGCGCTGGCGGCCATGGCGGTCATCGCCGCGCCGTGCGCGGTCAACACCGTCACCGATGCGATCGGGTTTTCGGCGCTGGCGAGCGCGCCGCTGGCGGCCGTCCGCGATCTCGGTTGGCTCGCGGCCGCCGGTCTGGCCGTGGGCCTGGCGAGCGTGTTCGCAATCGGCGTGCCGGCGGTCGTCCGGTTCGGGGGCGCCGCACCGCGGCGCGCCGGCGGCGACATCGTCGCGCGGGCGACGGCTGCGCTGTATCGCGTCGCGCGCGACCGCCGCGGCGCCGTCCTCGCCGGCACGTTGGCCGTGTTCGCGATCTCGGCCGCCGGAATTGCGCGCCTCGACGTCGACACGTACACGATCGGGTTCCTCGACGAGGATCACCCGGTGCGGCGCGACCACGCCGCGATCGAGCGGCACTTCGGCCCCTACGTGCCGCTGGAGCTCGAAGTCGACGCCCGCGCAGACGGCGGCGTCGTCCGCCCCGAGCTGCTGCGCGCGCTCGACCGCGCCGAGCGCGCGGTCGAGGCCCATCCCGCCGTGTCCCGGGTCACCGGCCTGCCGGAGATCGTCAAGCGCGTTCATCAGGTGTACATGGACGGCGACCCGACCGCCTACGCGATCCCCGGCGACGCGCGCGTGGTCGCCGAGGAACTGTTGACCTACTCGTTTTCCGCCGATGGCCGCGACACGCTCGACGCGCTGGTCGACCCGCCGCAGCGGCGCACCCACATCACCGCGCGCACCGGTCTGCCGACCGCGCGCGGCATCGCCGCGATCGTGCGCGACGCCGAGGCCGCCGCGCGCGGCGCACTCGGCGATCGCGCCGACGTCCGCGCGGCCGGCTACCTGCCGCTGTACGTGCGCATCATTCAGTACATCACCGAAACGCAGCTGCGCAGCTTCGCGCTCTGTCTGGTCGCGGTCGCCCTCGTGCTCGTCGCTCTGTTGCGGTCGGTCAAGCTCGGCGTCGTGGCTCTCGTACCCAACCTCCTGCCGGCGCTGATGACGCTCGGCCTGATGGGGTACTGCGGAATTCGCCTCGACGTGGCCACCGTATTGATCGCCTCGATCGCAATCGGTATCGCCGTCAACGACACCTGCCACATCCTGTTTCGCTACCGGCACGAGCGGCGACAGCCCGGCGCCACGCCGACCTCGGCCGTCGAGGCGACCATGCGCCACGCCGGCCACGCGGTCGTCGCGACCTCCGTGCTGCTGATCGCCGGCTTCTCGGTGCTCGCGTTCGCGAGCGTTCAATCCCTGGCCTACTTCGGCGTGTTGACGGCCGCGACGGTGGCGTTCGCGCTCGTCGCGGACCTGCTGGTGACCCCGGCGCTGCTGCTGGCGGTCGACGCCGACGCTACCACCCGTAACGCACGGTGAGCGACACCGCGTCGTTGCGCGCCTGCGTGCCGGCGAGCGTGTCCGGCGGGCCGCCGTACACGAGGGCGGCGACCTCCACCGCGATGTGGTCGTGGCCGGACAGCTCCACGGCCGGGCGCACGGCGTAACCCGGCTCATCGCGCAGCTCGGCGAACGCGAGCAGCTCGAACCGCACCGGCACGCCGCGCGGCGCCCACCGCAGCTGCGTCGCCGCCACCGTCTGGTGCGCGCCGTCGAACTGGAACACGCGGGCGCCAGCCGGCACGCCGAGCACGCGCGCGTGCGACAGCTCGAACACCGCCGACAGCTCCTCGCCCCGGTCGTAGTCGATCGAGACCGTACCCGCGATGCGGTCGCGCGCGCGCGGCGTCGCCAGCAGCAGGCCGTCGGCCGGCGACGACACCAGCAACGCCGTCGCGCCCGGGTCGTAACCGACGTCGACTTTGACGCCGATCGGATCGACCCGCGTCGCCACGGCCGCGCCGAGGTGCCACCGCCGCGGGTAGCTCGCCGTCACCGCCGCTTCGCCGCGCTCGGCGAGCTGCTGCACCCGCGCCGCGACCGCGTCGACCGCCAGCGCGTCGCCCGCATCGGCGAACAGCGCGCGCAGGTCGCCGGCCACGTCGATGCGGGGAGACCGCTCGTGGCCCCACAGCGCGAACGCGTACGCATCCACGGCCGCGGTCGTTACGGCCAACCGGCCGCCGACCTCGCCGCTGCCCACCCCGCGATCCGGCGGATCGCCGATCGCGACGATCGGCTGCAGGGCCGGCGCGAATCGCGGATCGTCGGCGAGCGCCGCCACGATGGCGCCGACCCGGCGCTCGACCGCCGTGGGCGCGTTCGGGCCGAGCAGCGCGTAGTCGCCGTCGACGAGTTCGAATCGGTGCGCCGGGGCGACCGGCAGGTACACGAGCTGCGCCTCGGCCGCGCCGCGGTGGACCGCCGCGGTCGCGGCGAACACCGGCCACCGCACGTCCTCCGGGTGCGCCAGGAACCCGCGCCGCAGGTCGCGCGCGTCGACCACGTCGTTCGGGCTGAGCAGATCGGCCGTCCCCCACGCGATGAACTGGTTGCCCACGCGCAGATCCAACCAGCGCGAGTACAGGTCCACGTAGGTGTCCCACACGTGCGCCTCGTAGCGCTCCGTCGACGCGCGCGCGTCGGCGTCGAACGCCGCGTCCGCGTCGAACCGCACGGCCACCTTGACCTTGGCCCGGCCGCCGAGCCGGCGCACGCCCTCGCCGCGACCGTGCCAGCGAAACGCGAGCACGTCCTCACCGGCGACCGGCGCGCCGGGTTCCGCCGCCGGCGGGGCGGGATCCTGCACGACGTCGACGATCGCGCGGGCGAACGCTTCCGCGCGCACCTCGACCTGCGCGCGATGCGCGCCCGGGTCGTCGGCCGGCGCCTCGTCGGCCGGCGCGGGCGCAACCGCCGGGCCGACGTCGGCGAAGTCGTCGTCGATGACGATCGGCCCCGGCGGCGCGCCGTCCGGTTCGCCAGCCGAGTCGCCAGCCGAGTCGCCAGCCGGCGCGCCGCTGTTTGCCGGCACCGGCGCCAGCACCGCCGCGAGCGCGAGCCCCGCCGCGATGCCCCGGCCGGCCACCGCGCTACTCCCGCTCCAGCGCGCGAACGGTGAACCGCTCCAGCGGAATGTCGTCGCGCAAGTCGATGTGGTCGACCCGCAACACGGTCGCGTGCTGCCGGCGCAAGTCGACCATCTTCGACTCGAGGATCACCCATCGGCCGTCGACGCGGTCGAGCTTGCGCGCCGCAAAGCGCTTGATCTCCCGCCCGCCGTCGCCGAAGAACTGCATGCGCAGCGGCAACAGCGACTCCTTGTCGATCCACAGGTCGATGCGCGCGTACTCGCTGTCCGACGACGCCGGCCGCGCCTCGATCACGTAGCAGTCGCGGCCGCCGACGCGCTCGTCGGCGCGCCGGCGCGCAGCGGCGTCTTCGACGTCGCGCAGGTCCATGTCCGCGTAGCTGTAGTCGGTGCCGACGAAGCTCGCGTTGCGCTGCGACGACGAGATGCGGCGGGTGCGGTGCAGCGCCGGCAGAAACAGGTGCTGCGTGCGCTCGCCGCCGGCATCCACGCCCAAAAATGCGGTGCCCGCGACGTCGTGCGGCGCGACGAAGCGCACGAACGCATAGCGCGTGTCGCCGTCGGTGCGGCTGCGCATCACCAGCGTGCGCTCGCGCCGGTGACCGCGCGCGTCGACGAGGACCATCGTCACCTTCGCCTCGGCGCCGCCGTAGCCGAGCGGATCGCGGTCGATCATCGCCGCGACGATCGCCTGGGCCGATTCCCGCGCGCCGCCCTTGGGCTGACCGGCCACGGCCGGCGCCGCGGCGGCGACGACGGCGACGGCCGCGAGCGCCCGGGTCATGCGGCCCCCCGGCTCGCGGCGACGCGCCGCCGCCAGTCGGCGACCGCCAGCGCGACCATCCGGCGGTACAGTTCCTCGTCGATCGGACAGTGGCCGTGGCGCGCGCTGGCGTACAGCTCGCGCGACACATCCCGCGAAAACTGCTTGCGGCCCGTCACGTAGGGGCGCTCGAACCGCGTCCACCGATGAAACGTCTGCGACAGCGGGTCGAGGTCGTCGTCTCGGTCGACGATCTCGATGCCGTACAGGCCGAGCGCACGCGCCGTCATGTCGCACACCCACCGCACCGTCGGCGCGGCCGTATTCGTCAGGTGGAACACGTGCCCGTAGGTGCGCGGCCCTGCCGCGTCGATGCCGATGCAGTCGTCGATCACCGCGTTGATCGGGATGATGTTGACCTCGGCGTCGGGACGCGCGACATAGCGAAGCACCTGGCGCCGGAGACGCCCGCCCGATTGCTTGTCGAGCGCCGCGATCTTGAGCACCCAGCCGAGCAGGCCGGTGTACGCAGTCGCGCGGCCCGTGTGCGAGTGGCCGACGACGATGCCGGGCCGCAAGATGCGGTACGGGACGCCGGCGCGCTCGCAATGGTCGCGCACGATCGCCTCGGCGTAGTGCTTCGACTGCTCGTAGCGGTTGGCGAATCCGCGGGGCCGCGCGATGGTCTCGGCCACCACGCCGACCGTGCGGCCCGCGACGTACGCGGTCGACACGTGGTTGACCGCCCGCGCGCCCATCTCGAGCGCGAGTTCGACGACGCGCTCGGTTCCGCCGACGTTGTGCGCGACGATCGTGCGCAGTCGCCGCTCGCTGTCGTCGAGCGACGCCGCGCAGTGCCACACGACGACCGGTGCGGCGGCCCGCAACCGCTGGCGGTCGCCGTCGGACAGGCCGAGCCCCGGCGCGGTCAGGTCGCCGGGCATCGCCGAGGCGCGCGCGATCGCCGACGCGACGTCGGCGCGCGACACGCCGTACGCATCGGCGGCCCGGCGCAGCGCGGTCGCGAGCCGCCGTTGGGCCTGGGCGACGTCGGGTGCGCGCACCAGGCACAGCGCACGATCCCACGGGCGAACGCGCAACAGCTCGAGGGTGAGGGCGCTTCCGACGAAGCCGGTGGCACCGGTGACGAACAACGTGCGATGGGGACGCATGGCGGTGGACAAAGCAAGTCCAGGGCCAATCGCGCGCGCGCAATCGCAGTGAGCGAACCAACGTTTGCGCGCGCGGTTGCGAGCTTCGATACGCGTGCGACATCCCGCTGGCCGCCGGTGGCGGCCACTTTAGTTGCCGCCGGCGTGCGCGCTCGCCCGGGCGGCGAGCGCGCCTCAGACGCGGCGCGCGCACCCGATCGCGGTTGCCGTCGACGCGTACGCGCGACCGCGGCGGCACGACCGGCAGCGCGCGGCCGCGGCGCCGCGAGCCGGCGGCACCCCGTCGCGGCGCCGCCGGATCACGGCGACCACGGCGGCGCGACGAGCCGGCGGCGCCCGGTCGGATCGAGCATGACCCCCGGCTCGTCCAGCCGGGTGCGGTCCCACAGCTTGCACGTCACCGGCTTGTGCTGCTGGTCGAGCGCCTCGCAGTAGTTGGTGTAGTGGCACCGGCGCACCTCGTCGCCGCGCCCCAGCCTCGTCTTGCGGAACCAGTCCGGATCGGCGAGCGTCGCGCGGGCCGCCGCGACGATGTCGGCGTCGCCGCGTTGCAGGACGGCCTCGGCCAGCTCGAACGTGCCGATGCCGCCGGCCGCCACCACCGGCGTCGCCAGCCCGGCCGCGCGCAGCGCCGCGCGGATCCGCGCCGCATACGGCCGGTTCCGGCCGAAGGGACCGCGCGCGTCCGAGTACACCGTCGGCATGCACTCGTAGCCGCTGCGCCCCGTGTACGGATACACGGCCCAGCCGACCTTCGGCTGCGCGGCGTCCTCAAACTTGCCGCCGACGCTCACCGAGATGTAGTCGGCGCCGGCGCGAGCCAACTCGACGGAAAAGTACGCTGCGTCGTCGACGCGACTGCCGCCGTCGACGATCTCGTCGCCGAGCAGGCGGACGCCGACGCACCGGCCCGCGCCGACGCGCGCGCGCACGCGCTCGAGCACCTCGCGCGGCAGCCGCAGGCGGCCGTCGCGCGTCGTCCCGTAGCCGTCGTCGCGCGTGTTGAGCGCCGACAGAAACGACGCCATCGTGTAGGCGTGCGCGTAGTGCAGTTCGACGCCGTCGAAGCCGGCGGCAAACGCGCGCTCGGCCGCCGCCGCGAACCGATCGGGCAGGACCTGCGGCAGCGCGCGAATGTGCGGCAGGTGAACGTCCCAGACCCGCTCGCGGTAGCCGTACTGCAGGTCCTCCCATTCGCGCGCCGACAGCACGTCGCGCAGCCGGTCGTCGTCGAGTGCCGCGAGCGCGGCGCGCACCGCGGCGTCCGGCGCGCCGGCGAGCCCGAGCGCGGCGCGGTGCCGATCGGTCACGTCGAGAAACTCGGCGAAATAGCGGTCGCGCGGCGGGCGGCGCCGCACCCGCAGGAAATCGATGATCTGGATGAACAGCCGCGTGCGCCCGCCGGACGCCTCTCGCACCGCGTCCACGAGCCGGCGCAATCCGGGCACGAACCGATCGTGGCCGATGCGCAGCAGCGGTCCGGACGGAACGTCGCGAATGCCGGTCGCCTCGACCACGAGCACGCCAGGTTCGCCCTGCGCGAACCGCCGGTACCACGCCACCACCGCATCGGTGACGAAGCCGTCCTCGGTCGCGCGCCACGGCACCATCGCCGGCACCCACGTCCGCTGCTCCGCGCGCACCGGCCCAATGTCGATCGGCTGGAACAGGCGCGCGCGCGCCGCCTCCTCTGCCGTCGGCCAGCGCGTGGCCGGCAGCGGGTGCTTGATGCGCTCCGGTGGCCTCCACACGCTCCAGGCATACCACGCTACGATGCGCCCGTGATCCTGCTGCTCGACGCCATGGGCACGGTCGTCGCGGAGCCGTTCGTCGACGCGGTGCCGGCGTTTTTCGGCACGTCGCTCGCCGACCTGGTGCCGCAGCTGTCGTACGAGACGTGGTGCGCGTTCGAATGCGGCGACATCGACGAGGATGCGTTTCGGCGCCGGTTCTTCCGCGACGGACGCGACTACGACCACGCGGGGTTGGTCGCCACGCTGCGCGACGCGTACCGGTACGTGCGCGGCATGGAGGAGCTGCTCGCCGACCTCGCCGCCGCGGGCGTCGACATGCACATCCTGTCGAACTACCCGCCGTGGTATCGGATGATCGAGGACAAGCTGCGGGTGAGCCGGTACGCGGCGTGGTCGTTCGTGTCGTGCGACACCGGCCTGCGGAAGCCCGATCCGGAGGCGTTCCGCTACGCGTGCCGCCACCTGGGAGCGTCTCCGGCCGACTGCGTGTTCGTGGACGACCGCGCCGACAACTGCGCCGCAGCGCGCGACGTCGGCCTGCGCGCGATCCAGTTCGAAGGCGCCCGCGCGCTGCGCGCGTCGCTCGCCGCCCTGCCCGAGCGGCCGCTCGCCGGCGCGTGACCGCGCGCGTCACGGCAGCTCCCACTCGCGCGGCACGTCGGGATCGTCGTCCGGGACGCACACCGGCCAGTCGGGTTCCGCATCCGGCGCCGGCGCGCACGCGACCGACAGCCCGCCGTCACACACGCACGCCGCCGCGCCGCCGTAGTCGAGCTGCCACAGGGCAGTGCACATCGTGTCGGCGATGATCGCCGCGTCGTCGGTGTCGCGCTGGGCGATGCCGGTGCCCAACGGCGTCCCGCTGGCGTGCGGTAGATAGATCGGTACGAGCCGGTGGCACCCCGCATCGCCGCCGACCTGTGGGAACGCAGCGACTACGTCGATGAACCGCCGCGCGACCGCGACGCTGTCGTCCAGGTACGGCCGCCAGCGCGACTGCGCGCGCCACTTGACGTCGCGCGCGGCAAACGCGGGGCCCTCCCGGTCGATGTAGCCCTCGACGTAGGCGCGCCGCACGTACCACGCGCCGCGGCCGTCCTCGTCCGCGGGGCCCTTGGTCCAGAACACGGCCAGCGTGCCGCTGCCGTCGGCGAACGGCTCGGGCGACGGCTCGCCGGCCGTGTGATACGGCAAGAACGTGAGGTTGACCCGGGTGCGGCGCCGCGGCGCGAGCCCCGCGACGTCGAAGCCGGTCGACCAGACGACCGTCGGTTCGGGCACGACGGTCCATGGCTCGGTCGTGCCGGCCGCGCGGTACGCGAACCGGATCGTCCCGTCGAAGCCGCCGGTCGAGTCGACGAACGCGAGGTACTCGCGCCCATCGGGCCCCTCGACGATGCCCGGCGTGGTCCAGCTCGGCAGCGCCAGCCGTTCCCACGCCGACCAGCCGTCCTGGTCGAGCCGAGCGAGATACACGTCGCCGTCCCACTCCGCGCCTCCGCTGTCCAGATCGCGGAACACGACGGTCACGCCGCCGGCGATCGCGGCGGCGGACGCGGTGCGCGCGCGCGCGCCGGCCGGCCAGCCCGGGATCGGCGCCCACTCGGACAACACGCCGCGCGCCGGATCGAGCGTCGCGTACCACAGCGCGCCGGCGGCGTCGGGGAACACGACGACGATCCGGTCGCCGGCCGATGCGGCGGCGACCTCGCCGTAGGGCAACCCGCCGCCCGGCAGCGGCCGACCGCCCGACCACCGCGACCACTCGCCGTCGTCGCCGCCGACCGTGTCGGTGCGCATCGACACCTCCGGGTAGACCTCGCCGAGGTGATCGAACGGAAACACGGCGAACGTGGTCGCGCGCACCCCGCGTTCGTCGTGCGGCACGACCACGAGCGCGCCGCCACCGGTCGGCACGCGCGCGCCGATCGGCCCGGCGCGCACCTGGTCCGGCCAGTCGTCGGAGCCGCCGTAGGTCACGTAGGTCGGCGCCACGTCGAACACCACGGGGGCGTCGTCGATGCGGCCGTCGCGGTTGAAGTCCACGTCGTCGGCGCCCGCGAGTTCGAGCAGCGCCGGCCAATTGGCGAGTTGCGACTTGTCGACACCCGGCGCCACCGCGCGTTCGACCAGCCGAGTCGGGTCGAGCGTCGGCAGCGCCCCGCGCGAGAACCGCGAATCGCCGCACGTCGCCCCCGGGATGCCCCACTGGAAGGCATAGTTCATCAGGCTCGGGTACGCGTATTGATAGTTGATCGCGCCCCCTTCGACGGACGCCCCCCAGTGCTGGAGGCCGAGGCTGTGCCCCAACTCGTGGGCGATGAATACGGCTGGATACCGCGCGCGCTTGTCCGACTCCGAAAACTGCGCCCACAAGGTCGTCGTCCCCACCCCCGACTGGCCGCCCCCGCCCGCCGTGAGCATGCCGTAGTGAAACAGCCCGCGGCGCGCCGGCGACATGTGTTGGCGCACGCGCTTGGGGTCGCTCACGTACGCGGACACCGAGTTGTCGTCGGTATCCGGGAAGAACACGTCCACGCCGCCGAAGTCGCCGCACACGCCCGGCAGATTCGGGCACGGAGCACCGATGTCGGCGTGCACCTGGATGCCGGTCGACCCGTCTGGGCTCACGAGGTTGGGCAGGTCGAGCAGCACCGCCGCCAGCGAGCGGATCGTGCGCTCATCCGGTTCGGCCGCCCCCGGCGTGCGGTCCAGCTCGAGGAACAGATCGCGCCGCAGCGGGTTGGCTCCGTAGCGCGCGAGCGCCTCGACCGCGCCGTCGGCGCGCCGGCCGATGACCTCGTAGTAGTCGAACAAGCCGTCGCCGTCGCTGTCGTGGCGATCGGGGTCCGTGCCGAGCTCCGCCTCGAGGGGGTCGGACAGCCCGTCGCCGTCGCGATCCCGCGAACAGCCCCCGCGATCGGGCGTCTCGCCGGTGCAGTCGTTGATGATGACGTCCGTGCATCCGGCGGTCGACGGCGCGTACGCCCCGACGACGACGCGCGCGCCCGGCGCCAGCGCGTAGACCGCGCCGGCGGCGTCGTCGAACGAGCGATCTGCCAGCGGCGAAAGCGGCGCGCCGTCCGCGCCGAACGCCAGCAACACGGTGTCGTCGGCGCCGTCGACCACGTGGACGGTGTGCACCGCATACTCGCCGGCGGGCAGGTCCACGTCGATCGCCGTACCGCCAAACGGCACGGTCCCCTCGACCAGCGGCGCGCCGTCGAGTGCCACCTGCGCGGTGCCGCCCGCGCCGGCCCCCGCCGCGTAGACCGTCACGTCGAAGCGGCCGCCATCCCGCGTGGTGGTCACGCACGACCGGCGCTCGCCCGCCGCGCAGTCGTCGTTGACCCACCACGCGCCGCTTTCGTGCGTGACCACGAGCACCGTGTCGGCAGTGGCCGGCGCCAACTCGCCGGTCGTGAACACCTTGGGTTCGGCGGTCGGCCCCGCGTCCACCGTCTTGCGGAACACCGGCGTCGCCGCCACCGCCCGGTAGACCCGCGGCGCAGCCATCGCAGGGGCCGCACTACCGGCCGCGATCAGCGCGATTGTCGCGGCAGCAACAAGCTGGGCTTGCACGGCTCGGCCTCCCGGTCGAGGGGTTCGGACGGAAACGGCGCCGGCGCGGCGCACGCCGGCGAGTGATGCGCGCTGCGGCCGCGGCGGCGCTGGCGGGCGGCGACGAGCGCGTCGAAACAGGCGCGGTCGGCGGCCGTCAGATCGTAGTAGTGCGGCCCGCGCGCCTTGATCGCGCGAATCGCCGCATCGAGCACGGCGGTGCGCGCCGTGACGGCGCCCGCCACCGTGATCCGGTCGCTGCCGAGCGACTCGCCGGCCTCGTCGACCGCGCGCACGAGCAGGAGCGAATCGCCGGCGAGCGCCGCCGCGTCCACCGCGACGTCGACGCGCTCACCGGCGATGGCCACGTCGGCGTCCGCGCGAACGGGCGGCGCACTGCCGTCGGCAGGGCCGACCCAGACCTCGACCGACGCGACGGCGTTCGTGCGCGTCGCGCGCAGACGAAACGGCCCCGACGTCGGCGCCACCGGGCAGGAGGTCTCGTCGATGCGCACGTGCGCGATCGAAAACGACGTGACGTCGACGGCGGGCGCACGCCCAGACCAGCCGATCCGCGACACGTAGCGCGCGCCGCTGGCGCCCTGGGTCGGGGCGCCGAGGCGAAACCGATCCGGGGTGCCCAGTTCGACCAGGTGATCGTCCGTCGCCAGTTCGAACCGCACGCGCTCGCCGAGCGTCCACGCGCGGTCGACGCGAAATCGGCGGTCGCCCCGACGCGGCGGCCCGTTCGGCCCGCCCAGCGGCACGTCCGCGCCGATCACCCGCCCTCTGGCGTCCTCGAGGATCGCGCTCAGCCGCGCCGGCGCGCGGTCGAACTCGCCCTCGATCGCGCCGCTGGGCGGAAAGAACAGCGCGCCGCCGGCACCGCGCTCCACCAGCCCGGGCAACGTGCCGCCCTCGCCGGCCAGGCGCAGCGTGTAGCCGATCAGCACCGGTGCCTCCGCCGGCCGCTCCGTGCGCACGGACACCGCGACCGTCTCCACGCCGCCGAACGGCACGGCGCTACCCGCCGGCGTGTAGCGGCGGATGCGGTCGCCGCGGAACCGGAACGTCAGGTCGGTACCGGGGCGCACCGCGGCCGGCCGCATCCGCACGCTCACCGCATCGCAGGTGCGGGCGCTCGAACCGGGATCGCACCCACCCTCGCCGAACGCCGGCTGGCGATACGCGCGCCAGAACCGCAGCGAGTGGGGCTCGACGTAAAACGACAGCGGACGGGCCTCCCCGCACGTCGAGTCGAAGACCTCGATGGCGTCCACGTCAAACGACGTGAGGTCGATCGGCTCGGCGAACACGAACTCGAGCGTGCGGGCCGCGGCGTCGGCCTCGGCCGAATCCGGCGCCGCCCCGGCGGCGATCGCCTCCGCGAAGCGAAACGCGTTGTAGCGGTCCGGCTCGACCACGTCTCCGTCGGGCGGCGCCGACCCCGCCAGGATCGCGTGGGGCTCGCCTCCGTCGCAGGCGGCCAGCGCCGCGAGGGCGACCGTGCACACAACCGAACGCACTCCTGTCACCATCCGGCATGGCGCGGCCGCGCGCAAGCCCCCCTCCATACCGCTCGGCGCGCCCGCGCGGGCGCGGCAGCGCACCGCGTCATCGCCGCGCGGCGGCGCCCGGCGCGCCCGGCGTCAGGCGACGGCTTCGGCGACCGCGGCGCGTTCCGGCAGTTCGAACCCGGGCCGGCCGAGCAGGTAGCCCTGAAGCAGGTGGACGCCGCAGTCGATCGCCGTCGCAGCTTCCGCTTCCGTCTCCACCCCTTCGGCGATGACGAGCGACTCGGTCGCGTCGGCAAACCGGCACAGCAGCTCCATCAGCCGACGCTTGCGCGGATCGCGATCGATGTGGCGCACGATGCTCATGTCGACCTTGATGAACTGGGGATCGAGGTCGGCGAGCACGCTGAGCGAGCTGTAGCCGGCGCCGAGGTCGTCCACCGCGATCGCAAATCCGAGCTCCGACAGCCGAGCGATCGCGTCGGGCAGGGAGGACACGCCGGCGATCGAACTGCGCTCGGTAATCTCGAGCACGACCCGCGGTGCGTACGGGACCAGCGGCTGCAGGCGCCGCACCATCGCGTCGGGATTGCCCAGCTCGGCCGGGTGCAGGTTCATGAACAACCGCACGTCGAGCGGGAACCGGCACACCCACTCGGCCGCCAGCCGCGCGACGATCGCGCCTAGATCCTCGATGCGGTCGAACTGCTCGGCGGCCGACAGCAGCGCGCCCGGGTTGTCGAGCTCCTCGTGGCGACTGCGCAACAGCGCCTCGAACGCGACGATGCGGCGGTCGGACGTCGCGGTGCAGATCGGCTGCACGGCGAGGCTCAGGTAATCCCCGCGAAGGCAGTCGACGAGCGCCTCGTAACGCCGGCGATCGTTGCGGTCGCGCCGGGCGCCGATGCGCCGCGCCGCTCGCTCGCGGCTCGCGATCGCGCTGTCGACCAGCGCCGACAGCTCGGCCATGCGAAACGGCTTTTGCAACACGCGCGACACGTCGCCGCGGTTGACCGCCGCCATCGTCACCGGCAAGTCGAGTTGGCCTGACATCAGCACGCGCACGCACTCCGGTTGGACGGTGCTGAGGTACTGCAGCACTTCGAGACCGTTGGGCGCCGGAATCCCGTAGTCGACCAGCGCGAGGTCGAACAGATCGGCGTCGATCGCGCGAAGGGCGTCCTCGCCCGTGGCCGCGACGACCACTTCGCTGCCCCGGTGTGTCAACACGCGCTCGAGGATCCGCTGGATTGCCGGGTCGTCCTCGACGGCCAAAATCCGTTCCCTCACGCCAGCACAGTCGGCCGGTCGCGGCCGAGCTTGAGCCGTCGCCGCGCGGCGTGCAACTCCCTGGAATCGCAGGCGAGAAAACGCGGTATAACGCCGCTCCATGGCCGACCTTCAGCGGTTCGACTCCGTTTCTCCACCGCCCGGCGCGTGGGTGCCGATGCGCCGAATTGCGCGGCGCGTCGCAGCGCCGGTGGAAGACTTCCTGCACACGGAAGCCGGCGGCGGCGTGCTGTTGCTCGCGGCCGCGGCCGTGGCGCTCGTGTGGGCGAACTCGCCGTGGGGAGACAGCTACGACCACCTGTGGCACACGCCGATCGCGATCGGCTTCGGCGACTGGCGGATGACCCAGTCGCTGCACTTCTGGATCAACGACGGCCTGATGACCTTCTTCTTCATGGTCGCGGGTCTCGAGATCAAGCGCGAGCTGGTCGAGGGAGAACTGTCGGATCTGCGCCGGGCCGCGCTGCCGGCGGCCGCCGCGATCGGCGGCATGCTCGCGCCCGCGGGCATCTACCTGCTGTTCAACGGCGGCGCACCGACGCGCGACGGATGGGGCGTGCCGATGGCGACGGACATCGCGTTTGCGATCGGGGTGCTCGCGTTGCTCGGCCCGCGCGTGCCCTCGGCGCTGCGCATCCTGCTGTTGGCGGTCGCCATCATCGACGACCTCGGCGCGATCGTCGTCATCGCCGTGTTCTACTCGAGCGGGCTGGACGTGACGGGCCTCGCGGTCGTCGGCGGCGGCTTCGCGTTCCTGATCGCGATCCAACGGCTCGGCGTCAGGCCGGGTGGCGCGTACTTGATCCCGATGACCGTGATGTGGGCCGGCCTCCACATGACGGGCGTCCATCCGACCATCGCGGGCGTGCTCGTCGGGCTCGCGACGCCCGTACGCCCCTGGCTGACCAAGGACCAGTTCACCGACATCGCCAAGCGTGCGATCGAGGATTTTCACGCCACCGAGCGCAGCGGTGCCGACCCGATCGCGCCGCTCAAGCGCCTCATCGCGGCGGGCCGCGAGGCGGTGTCTCCGGTCAGTCGGCTCGCGTCCGGCTATCACCCGTGGGTCGCGTATCTGATCATGCCGCTGTTCGCGCTCGCCAACGCCGGCGTCCGCATCGGCGGCATCGACTTCGGGATCGATCACACCGCGGCGGTGGCGACCGGCATCGTCTTGGGCCTCGCGATCGGCAAGCCGCTCGGCGTGCTCGCGATGACGTGGCTGCTGATCAAACTGGGCCTCGGCAAGCTGCCGCGCGGCGTGTCGTGGAGCGGCGTGTGCGTGCTCGGCTTCACCGCCGGCATCGGCTTTACGATGGCCATCTTCATCGCGGAGCTGGCGTTCGCCGGCGCGCCGCACCTGCCGGTGGCCAAGCTGTCGATCCTCGTCGCGACCGCGCTCGCGGCCGTCGCCGGTCTCGCGGTCGGCCGGTTCGCGCTGCCGCGCCGTGTCACCGATCCCGTCGCCGCCGAACTGTCCCCGGCCGACGCCGAGGCGTCGACGGAGTACTGACGCGCGATGGCCGAGCCGACCGCTCCCGGCGCACCGGCGCGCGCCGGCGAACCGACGCCCACCACGATCGACTCGCTCATCGCGCGCTACGACGTGCTGCTGTTCGACGCGTACGGCGTGCTGGTGTCGCACTCCGGCGCGCTGCCGGGCGCGCGCGAGGCGCTCGACGCCATCGATGCCGCCGGCAAGCGGTTTTTCGTCGTGACCAACGACGCGTCGAAGCTGCCGGCGACCGCCGCGGCGCGGTATCGCGCGTTCGGCCTGCCGGTGACCGCGGATCACATGATCACGTCGGGCATGTTGCTCGCCGACGCCGGCTTGGCGGGCGCCGCCTGCATGGTGCTCGGCACGCCCGACACGGTCGAGTACGTGCGAGCCGCCGGCGGCGTGCCGGTCCCGCCGGCCGAGGACGGTCGCTACGACGCGGTCATCGTCGGCGACGACGCCGGCTACCCGTTTCTCGACACGCTCGACGTGGCGCTCACCGCGCTGTACCGCCACATCGACCGCGGCGATCCGGTGCGGCTGCTGTTGCCCAACCCGGATCTCGTCTACCCGAAGGGCCCGGACCGCTGGGGGTTCACCGCCGGAGGTGCCGCGATGCTGATCGAAGCCGCGCTCGCGCGGCGGTTTCCGCGGCGCGCGCCGCGGTTCGAGCGGCTCGGCAAACCCAACACGCCGCTGTTCGACCTCGCACGCCGGCGCGCCGGCACCGATGCGATCGTGATGATCGGCGATCAGCTCGAGACGGACATCGCGGGTGCGCGCGCGGCCGGCATCGACGCCGCGCTGCTGGCGACCGGCGTGTCGCGCTGGGCCGACCGGGGCGACGACGCGCCGCGCCCGACCTACTTGCTCGCGACCATCGCCGCCGCGAAATAGACCTCGAAGTGACGCGGCCCGTGCTCGCGAATCCACGGCACGCCGTCGCGCTCGGCGACGATGCGCAGGCCGGTCTCCTCGATCGCCCGCGCCAGCGCGTCGTCTCCGGCGCCCAACCCGAGGTCCGGCGCCGGCGTGATCACCGCCAGCGCGCCGCCGTCCGCGAGCGCGGACGCCGCCGCGTGGAGCAGATCGCCGGGGCGATCGAGCAGGTCCACGAGCTGTGCGGCAACGATCGTCTGACAGGTCGCCGCGCGCAGCTGGACGCAGTCGGCGTCGACCACCGCGCCGGCGAGCAGCGACCCGCGCGTGCGGCGCGCGGCGTCCAGAGTCCGGAACACCGCACGCAGCGACAGGTCGCACGCCAGGTAGCGCCGCGCTCGCCGGCGGATCGCGCGCGCCAGCGTGCCCGCCCCCGAGCCAAACTCGACCGTCGTCCCCCACGCGTGGTCGGCCAACAGTTGCATGAGCACTTCTTGCGGTCCGGCGCCGCGCGCCAGCTCGCAAAAGTGCGCGAATGCGCGCGCCGGTGACCCGTGGTCGACGATCGTGATGGCGTCCGCCGGCTGCGGCACCAGCTCGGTCGGGACCCAGTCGTCCGCAAACCGCCGCGCCTCGACCGCGTGCGCGCCGGCTGCGTACTCTCCGATCAGCTCGACCGCGCGGCGCGTCGCGCGTCCGACCTCCGACAGGGCCGCGAGCACCGCCTCGCGGTAGGCGGCCACCCACGCATGCGGATCGGGAACAGCGAGCGGCACCCCGCCGACGACCGGATAGCGCACGTGGCACCGCGCGCACGCCAGCTCGCCGACCTCGAGCCCGCCGCCGCGCGTGTGGCCGCCGCGCGCGATCGCCAGCCGCCCGCCGTCGTGCGGGCAGGCGAGCACGTCGAGCACCCACGTGTCCATCGCGGCTGCGATGGTACGACGAGCGCAGCCGGCGCGACAAATCGCGCGGTCACACCTCGAAGTTCCAGGCCTTGATCACCTCGGCGCGCGGCGCCAGAAACTCGTCGACGTACGCGCGGTGTGCCGGATGGTCGCGGTAGGTGGCGACGTCCTCGAGGCGCGCGAACCGCACGGCGATCGACACGTCCCACGACGCGCGCGATGCCTCGTCCGCGGGAGCGCCCACCGTGACGCCCTGGACGCCGGGGATCGCCGCGAGCGCATCGCGCGTTTTCGCGATCACCTCCGCGCGTCCGGCATCGGTGGCATGCGCGTCGGACAGCTTGATGAACACGTACCGTTCGATCATGGCCGCGTTATAGCCCGAATACGTCGCGCGCACCCCAGCGCCGCGCCAGCCACTGCGCCAGATCGTCGGGCAGCGGGCTGTCGAATTGAAGCTGCCGGCCCGTGCGCGGGTGCGCGAATCCCAGCCGCGTGGCGTGCAGCGCCAACCGCGGCGCGCCGAGCCGGTCGCCGCCGTACCGCGGATCGGCGGCGACCGGGTATCCGGCGGCGGCGCAGTGGACGCGGATCTGGTGGGTGCGGCCGGTGTCGAGCCGAAGGACGAGCGCCGTCGCCTCGCCGGCGCCGAGCAGCGCGCGCCGGTCGACGTGCGTGACCGCCGGGCGGCCTGCGACCGCGCCGTCGAGCACGCGCACAGACTCCGGGAACGCGCCGGCGACGACCGCAGCGTAACGGCGGTCCACGTCGTGCACGCGAAATGCGTCGCTCAACACCCGGTTCGCCCGGCGCGTCTTCGCATACACGAGCAGCCCGCTCGTGTGCAGGTCGATGCGATGGACGACGTACACGTCGCCGAGCAGCCGGGCGAGGTTGCCGCGGTCTCCCTCGGGCGTCGGCGCCGCCAGCAGCCCGGCCGGCTTGTCGACCACGACCACGTCGTCGTCCTCGTAGACCACGCGGTGTGGCGGCAACTGGCCGTCGTCGGCGGCGCGCGCGGCGCGGCCGACCCGCTTGGTCGCGCGCGCGAGTGCGCCGCCGATATGCGCTTCGACGCGCTGGCCGGGGCGAAGCGTGCGACTCGCCACCTTGACCCGCGCGCCGTCGACGAACACGCCGCCGAGGTCGAGCAGCACGCGCGCCTGGCGCCGCGACAGCGCCGGCACGCGCGCCGCCAGCAGCTTGTCGAGCCGCAGCCCCGCGTCCTCGGGGCGCACCGTGAACGCATGTCGCGTCGACGTCACCCGGCCATTGTAACGGCCTCTAGGAGGCCGGCGCGCGGCGCGCGCGGTCGGCGGTCCGGCACGTTCGTCGCCCGCGCAACGACATCCGCCGATGATGCCGTTTTGGAAGGTCCGCGCGACCGAGCGCCGGCGGCGGCCGCCGAGGGCGATGGCCGTCGGCGCGCGCGCGGCGCGCCCGCTCGCCGCGCCTCCACTCGCGGGGCATCTGGCCGCACGGCCTCCTGCCCGCGCGCCCCTTGGCGTAGGATTCGGCGGTCTGCTGCACGGAGAGCTGCCATGACCACGCACCCCATCCTCGTCCCGCTGTCCGCCTGCCTCGCCGCGGCCGCCGCCGCGTGCGCCAGGCCGCCCGCCGCGGCGCCGTCCGCTGCGCCCATCGAGCGAACACCCGACCCGCTGACCGCTTTCGGACCGCTGGAGGTCGGCGCCGGATACGAATCGTGGACCAAGGTGTCCGCGCGCCCGTTCGTGTCGCCCACCCACGGCAATCGGTTCGTGGAGATCTACGTCAACGACGTCGGACTTGCCGCCTACACGAGCGACGCCGAGTTCCCGCCCGGCAGCGTGATCGTCAAGGAAAGCTGGGAGCGCGACGGCGACCGCCCCAGCGCGATCCGCGGGCCGATCTTCGTGATGGAGAAACGCGCCCCCGGGTTTTCGCCCGAACACGGCGACTGGTACTACGCGATCCACTGGGAATCGCCGCCGCCCAAGTTCGTCAAGCAACTCGGCGGCCCGATCTACTGGCGCAGCCCGTCGCCGAAGGTCGCCTACTGTTGGCGATGCCACGATGACTACGATCGCGAGGTCGGATTGCCGCCGCGCGACCTGCGCACGTGGGAGTAGGCGGAGGTTTCTTGACCACGTCGATCAACGCAGCCCTCGGCGTCACGTTCCTCGCGCTCGCGGTCCTCGCGACCGCGCTGATGTACCAGTTCTGGGGCTATCCGTACGACAAGGAGGCGCGCAAGAGCGCCTGTCCCCAGTGGAAGATGAACATTCACCGCGGCGTCGGCTTCGCGTACGCGCTCGTGTACGTGGTGCTCATGGTGCAGATGGTGCCGCGGATGTGGCAGTACCAGGTCGAATTTCCCGCCCGCACCGTCGCGCACATGATGCTCGGCATCACGATCGGTGTGCTGCTCCTCATCAAGATCTCGATCTTGCGGTTCTGGCGCCACTTCGAGGAGTGGATGCCGTTTCTCGGCACGGCCTTGCTTCTGTGTACCTTCCTGCTCACGGGCCTGTCGCTGCCGTTCGTCTACAAGGTCAAGCGCCTCGAGGCGCGCGCGCCGGGCGGCGGCGCGTTCTCCGCGGAATCCCGCGCGCGCGTCGCCCGCCTGCTCGGCAACGTCGACATGGGGCCGGACGCCAATCCCGGCGCGCTGGCGACCGAGACCGCGCTGCGTCGCGGCCGGTCGGTGTTGTTGCGAAAGTGCGTCCAGTGCCACGACCTCAAGACGATCATCTCCAAACCGAGGACGCCCGCCGACTGGTACCGCACGGTCGTCCGCATGGCCGACAAGCCGACGCTCGGCGAACCGATCGACGCGCGCGACCAGCGCGAGGTCACCGCATTCCTCGTGGCGATCACCCCGGACCTGCAGCGGTCCGCGAAACGAAAGCGCGAGGACGCGCTCGCCCGCCGCGCGGCCGAACACGCCGCCAAGCGCGTCACCGCCACACCTGCACAGTCAGCCGCGGCGACGGCCGCGGTCGACCCGGCCGACGCCAAGGCGACCTTCGAGCGCGTCTGCTCCCAGTGCCACGAGTGGACCGACATCGCCGAGGAGGAGCCCGAGTCGGTCGAAGATGTGGACGACCTGATCGAACGCATGGTCGGCAACGGACTCGAAGCACCGGCCGAGGACCTCGCCAAGGTGCGCTGGCATCTCATGCACACGTATGTCCGCGACGCCGCCCCCGCGCAGCCGTAACGGCGCCGTCGCCGCACCCAGTTGGCGCGCGAAAAAGTGGCCGGGAGGGCGGCGGAGCACACTCCCGGCCGGACGGCCACGCGGCGAAGCTGCGTCGAACCGCGTTACGGAACGCGAGCCCCCGTGAAGCCGGTGCGGATCACGACCGTGGCACCGAGGACGAGCGCTTCGAGGTCCCCATCCATGTCCGGATCGCCGGCCCATAGACACCCGCCGGCGTAGCCGGTCGTCACCAGGCCGGCCTCCATCGCGACGGCATTCCAGTCGCCGCCGTCAGCGGAGCCGACGGTCACCAGATCGGCGTCGGCAACGGATGCCGCCAGCAGCGCGCAGTTGACGCCGTTGGTGGCGACGCCCGCCCCCAGATACAGCCGGAACGAGTCGCCCGCCTCCCCGATCACGCCGAACCGATCGACCTCCGACACGATCACGTCACCGTCACACACCGGTTGACACTCCTCGTTCGGCGTGCCCGGCCCGCACGACGCCGGGTCGGGATCGACGAGGTCTCCCGCACACGACTGCGTCGGCAGCGTCACGATCATCCGATGCTCGTACCGGGTGTTTTGTTGGCGGACGGTCACCGTCTGCGGCCACGCCTCGCTCGGACACAGGATGTCGGGACGCGCGCAGTCCAGATCGAACGTCAGCGGATGGCCGTCATGCGTGATCTCGACGACCCCGCCGGCTGCCCCCAGCGTCCGTTCGTACACCGCGCCGCCGATCGTGATCGTCACGTCGAGCGTATCGTCGTACGTGATCGCCCACGTCCCCTCGACGTTCGGCGCCGGCGACTGCGAGTTCGCGGCGCAACCATCGCCGCGGGCCCCCATGACGAACGGCAATGCGAGCGCCATCCATACGATCGACGGGCGTGACGTGCGGTTCACGGGTTCCTCCTTGGGCTCCAGAGCGGCACGGCCACGCGGGGTCGAGAGCAAATACGGTGCCATCGCCAACCCCGCGGACGCCGGCGACCGCCGGTGGATAACGCGACAGTCGCCGCGACGCCGTGTGGGATTGCGCGACAGCCGCGCCCCGCGCCCGGGCGTGGCCGCGCGCCCCCGACCGGGTGCGCGATTGCGGCTTGCAGACCGCACATCGCCGCGGCGGCGTCACGGCGAATTGCGCAGTTGCCGGCTGGCCCACTGCCTGCAATCCCCCTTCGACGTGCAGATCTTCGTCGATTTCGTCCGAGCCACCGGCCTGTACGAGGCCGCGCACGAACCGAGCTGGATCGATCCGGAGACGCCGACCCGCGTGCTGGCGGCCCCTGGGTTTCTGCGCGCGTCGGGTCTGCAGGTCGTGGCCAGCCGCCGGCGCATCTATCACGTCGAGTCGGCGACGTTCTTGCCTCCGGTGTCGTTCCGCGACGCGGAGGTCCGCGACGGCGATACGGTCATCGTCGTCAACAGCGACGATCCGCTGTTCGACGACGCCGGCGCCGTCCGCGCTCTGTGGCAGGTCACCGGTGGAGCCGACCGGTGCCTGCGTTCGATCGGCGACCGGGGCGCCCGAGCGCCCTCGCACGCAACATCGTAGCGCGAGAACCGAAGGGGCATACGGGGATCGCAGGCCCGCGCCGTCCGGATCGCACGCCCGGGCGGCGCGGGTCACTTTTTTGTGCGCGGTCGCGCCCGCGGACACGCGCGCGACCGCCGGGACAACCCGAGGGCGACCGCGCACGCGAAAGCGAGTGCGCCGGCGAAAGGCGGCGTGTCGCCGGCGCGGCAACCGCAACCGCCGGGCTGCGGCAGGCACACGCGAACCGCTCCGCCGCGCGCGCGCTGGCACGTGTCGCCGTCGCCGCAGTCCGAATCGGCCGCGCACTTGTTCGCGCAGATGCGCGCGTTCGTGTCGTCGTCGACGACGACGCACAGCTCCTCGACGCACTCGCTGTCGGCCGTGCACGGCCAGCCCTGGGCTCCCGGCGACGGTGCCTCGTAGCGACACACTCCGTCGCCGCAAAACATGTCGGCCGGGCAATCGCCGTCGGTCGAGCAGTCCGTCGAGCAATACGTCGCGCGCGGATCGTCGACGCCGCCGATGCACGCGCCGTCTATGCACGACGTGTCGAATTCGCACGGCTCGCCGACCGCTTGCGTGGGATGGCAATCGCGGTCCGGCGCCGGACAGTCGTCTTCGGCCGCCTCGCACACGCCGTCGTAGTCGCAGTGCGGCGGGCAGTCGCGGTCGGTTGCCAGCGCGTCGCACGCGTCCGAGCACACGCCGTCCGCTTCACACGGACAATCCGGGTCCGGGGCTCCGCAGTTCGCCGCGCACAGGCCGTCGGCGTCGCACGCCGGATCGGCGTCCTCGTACAGCGCGACGTAGGTGTCGATCCAGTCCGCGTACACGTCCACCCGCGTGTCGATACCGATCTCGGCGCAGTCCGCGTCGCCGCGCGACGTGACGCCGGCGAGCACCTCGACCCCGTCGACCAGGACGAATGCCGGACCGCCGGAGTCACCGAAGCAGGTCTGCGCGGGGGCGCTCGCGTACGCGAAGTCGAGCGCGTCGAAGTTCGAGATTGCGGCGATGCCCTCGCGTTTGCGGCCACCGCCGCCGCCGTTCGGATCGGTCACGCCGTAGCCGACGAGGCGCACCTCGCGACCGAGCCACGATGCGTCGAACGCGGTGCGGTTGACCGGCCACGGCCGCACGGGCGCGGGAGCAGCGAGGACGAGCAGCGCGATGTCGTTCGACCCGCCGTCGTACTCGGCGTGTACGACTCCATCGACGACCGGGATCGGCACGCCGGACGCGGCGTGCTCGCCCACCTTGATCCACATGTCTGGAATCTCGGCGGGGTCGACGCAGTGCGCCGCCGTGACGACGATGTGCGGCGACACGACGGTGCCGGTGCAAAACGAGCTGCCGCCGAAAGACAGCGCAACGACGCCAAAGTCGTACGGATCGGCTTCGCCGTTGACGATCGCCGCCCGCCGCGCCGCGGGAGACGCGCCGCCTGCATCTGCCGCGCAGCCGGCGGCGGCGATCGTCGCTGCCGCCGCGCACGCCGCGAGCGCCGGGTGTACCGAGCCGCCCATCCCGATCCCCAGCGTAACGGAGTTCCCGCGCGCGCGACACCGCAGAGCGACACCACGCGGTCATACCCCGTCGGGAAACAGCGGCAGGGTGCCGCGCGGCTCCTGTCGCTCGATGCACCGCGGCGAGTCGTTCGCCGGCGAGTTGACCAGCGGAGACACGGGATAGGCCTCGAGCGCGCCATCCGGGCAAGGCGACAGCAGCGCCGACAGCGCTTCGGCATCGAACCGATCGTGGTCGAGCCACACGTCGTGCGCATCCGCGGGGAGGATGGCCGGCATGCGATCGTGGATCGGTGCCACGTCGCGGTTCGGCCGCGTCGTCACGATCGCGCACGTGCGCACCAACTCGCCATCCGGCGCCATCCAGCAGTCCCATAGGCCGGCCATCGCGAACGGCCGGCCCGAACGGTCGCGGATATACATTGGGATCTTGCGGCGGCCATCGCGACGCCACTCGTAGAACCCGTCGGCCAGCACGAGACAGCGCCGCTTGCGAAACGCGTCGCGAAACGCGCGGCGCGTCGCGACGGTCTCGGCGCGAGCGTTGATGAGCCGTCCCGGACGCGGGCGGTCGGCCCACGACGGGATCAAGCCCCACTGGAACAACTCGAGCGTGCGGCGGGCGCCACCGCCGGTGACGACCGGTACGGGCCGCGTGGGCGCCAGGTTGTAGCTCGGGCGGTAGTCGGAAGCGACCGCGTCCAGCCCGAACGCCTCGGCCAGGACGTCGGCGGGAGCGGTGGATGTGAACCGGCCGCACACGCCGGGAGCGTAGCCGCGCGAACGCCCGCACGCCACTGCAGGTGTGCGAGCGCTCGCGGCCGTCGCCGGCCCGGCCTACGCCCGGCCGTGGCGCCGCCGTCGCGCGCCGAGGACCAGGCACGCGATCGCGAGCCACCAGGTCGCGCCCGCGGTCCCGCCGCCGCCGACCGAGCACCCGCCACCCACCGTGCCATCGCCGGAGCCGTCCGCGCCAGGCCAACATACCGACTCATTGCCAGCGGTGGGCACGCACGCGGTGCCGACCGGACAGCTGGCAGCGTCGCCCGGATCGCACAGGTCAGTGCAGTACGAATCGCTGCCGTTGGACAGGCACAGGCCCGAGTCGCAGTCGGCCGCGTCGTCGCAGCGGCAACCGATGTCACCACAACCGCCGCCGCCGTTGTCGCCGCCGCCGCCGTTGTCGCCGCCGCCGCCGTTGTCGCCGCCGCCGCCGTTGTCGCCGCCGCCGCCGCCATTGTCGGGCGTGCACGCGCCGGCGTCGCAGCGGTAGCCGGCCGGGCAGTCGTTGTCGTCGGCGCACTGGTCGCCCGTGTCCGGCTCGGACACCGTCACGCGGACGGTCGCCGTGGACACGTCCGCGGCGTCGTACGCCTTCACCTCCACCGTGTGCTGGCCCGGAGCGATGTCTGGCGGCGTGTTGAACACGTAGGGCGGCACCGTGAGCGTGTCGACCAGCGCGCCGTCGATGTGCAGTTCGACGCGCTCCACTCCGGTGTCGTCCGTCGCGGTGACGCGGACGAAGAACCCGGGATCGACCGTCGAGTTGTCCGCCGGCTCGTCGATGCGCACGTCGGGCGGGACGCCGGGACCGGAAGGCCCGAGCGCCGCCATGAGCATCTGGTACGAGTTCTGCGTCGATCCGCCGCACTGGCACGACCGCGCGCTGAACTCGCCACAACGTGCGTCGATGTCCTGGAACGACTTCGGGCCACAGCCAGACAGGTAGGTCATCGGGTCCTCGCACAGGTACTCGTGGTCGAGCCCGAACGAGTGGGCCGACTCCTGTGCCACCGTCTCGCACAGGGACCGGTATGCGTTGCCGTACACCTCCGCGAACGAGAACACGATCGAGCGCTCGATGATCCCGCAACTAAACGGCGACACGCCGCCTACTCCGGACTGCATGCCGATGTCTTGCGGCCGCCCGGCGGTGACCGCCTCGATGTGGTCGACGTCGCCCGGGTCCTCCGTCGTAACCGTGATGTTGAACGGCGCGAACTGCTCGCGCACGCAGTCGGCGACCTGCTGGCGCGCCGACGCGCTACCCCACGGGCGGATCGTGCTGGTGCCGCGGACGATGCTCGAGCGGTTCGTCGCGCTGTCGTTCGAACCGGGCGTGTAGGTTCCGCCGTCGAAGTTCAGGTAGAGGATGCGGTGGCGCGGCGCCGCCGTCGGCTCGGTCACCTCGTCGTCGGTGAGCACGTAGATGCCGCGCGGCAGCTGCCCCGGCGCCGCCGGCGATCCGACGACCGCTTCCTGCGCCTGGCCCACGGCGGCCGGCTGCAGTTCCTCGGCACACGCAGGCAGACAACACACAGCGGACAAAACGATTGCGCGAGCACGCAGCATGCGAAGTACCTCCTCGGGTTGGACCCACCGGCGACGAGGCCGCGCCGGTGACGCATGCCACATCACATTGCGTGCCACGCAGGCGCGAACCAGAGCATCCATTCGAAATCACGCGCAGCCGCAAAACAAACGTCACCGGCCCGCGGTCCGTGCGGCGCGCGCAATCGGGGCAAAACGCCCTGCGTGCTGATACATCGGCGCATCACCCGCCGGGAAGTGCGAACGCCGCGCCGCAGCGGGCGTGCGCTCCGCACTTGTGTCGGGCCTCGGTCGGAGCGATCATCGGGCCCATGAACCTGCGCCCCGCTCGCCACCGGCTGTGGATGTTGGCCCTTGCGACCGCTCTCGTCGCCGGTTCGGCCGGCTGCGTAGTGCACGCCCGCGCGGCCTACCCGGCCGAACCCCCGCCGCCGCCGCAATACGCCGAAGTCGAGTACCGCCCTGGCTACGTGTGGGTCGACGGGCGCTGGGTATGGGGCTACGGCGGCTGGCAATGGCAGCCCGGCTACTGGGTACGCGCGCGGCCGGGCTACTACTACGTCGCCGGCTACTGGGACCGCCGCGGCGGCCGCTACGTGTGGGTCGACGGCCACTGGCGCCGAGGCGCCTATCGGCCGCGCGCCGTGCGCGTCCGCGACCATCGCGGAGGGTTTCGCGGCCCCGCGACCCGGCCGAGCGGCGTGCGCGTCCGCGACCATCGCGGAGGGTTTCGCGGCCCGGCGACCCGGCCGTCGCCCGTCCGCGATCACCGGTCGCCCACGGCGACTCCGCCGCGATCCAAGGCGCCGGCCACGCGGGCGCCCGTGCGCGATCACCGGTCCGGCAAGGGTACGAAGACGAAGGTCCGCGTACGCGACCACCGCCCGCGCGCCGACTGACGTCCGCCCGCCGGCCGATGGGGCCCTGCTGGCGACCGCCGCCCGCGCCCTGACCGACGCCGGCCGCGACGCCGCGCCCCGATCGACGCCGGTCGAGCACGGAGCGCCCGGACCGACGCCGGCCGCGCACGGAGCGGCGCCAGCCGGCCGGCACAACGCTAGCAGGCCGCAGCCTGCGCGCCGGCGGCGGGATGGATGTGGACGTCCCGCTGCGGATAGGGGAACGAGATTCCGGCGGCATCAAACTCCGCCTTGACCCGCTCGACGAGGTCGAACCGCACGCTCCAGTAGTCGTCCGCGTTCACCCACGGGCGGCAGACCCAATTCACCGCGCTGTCCGCCAACTCGGCGACCGCGATCTGCGGCGCGGGATCCGCGAGCACGCGCGGATCTGACGTCACCACCCGCAAGAGGATCTCGCGTACTTTCTGTAGATCGTCGTCGTACCCCACGCCGAAGACCAAGTCGATGCGCCGCGTGCCGCGGACGGTGAGGTTCTCGATCGTACCGCCGACGATCTCCCCGTTGGGAACGAGGATCTGCCGGTTGTCTCCCGTCACCAGCACCGTGTTGAATATCTGGATCGCATCGACTTTGCCCGTATGACCGGCCACCGATACGACGTCACCGACCCGATACGGTTTGAACAACATGATCATGACGCCGGCTGCGAAATGCCCCAGCGATCCCTGTAGCGCGAATCCCACCGCGAGCCCGGCCGCACCGAGCACGGCGATCGCAGCGGTCGTCTCGACGCCGACGCGTTCCAGCGCGGCGATGACCACCATCGTGACGAACAGCGCGTAGCACAGATCGCACAGGAACTTCCGCAGCGCGGGTTCCACCCGCGGTTCCAGCACCCGGTCGACTGCGCGAACGACGGCGCGCGCCACCCAGCGGCCGACGACGAAGATCCCCGCGGCGACCGCCAAGTTGACAGCAAACGGCAGGAGATAGTCGCTCGCGATCGAGCGAACGGTTTCCATATCGAAGTTCATGGTGCTCCTTGCAACTCGGCGCGCCCCGACCGACGTGCGGCCGGGCAGAACGCCCCGCCCGACTCGGCTCTACATGAAGGTGTAGATGGCAGTGATCTCCGTGCGCGTGTCCACGGAATCCGCTGGCGGTACGAATCCGTCCGCGTAGGGCAGGTCGAGCGGAGGACGCGCAGACGGAGCGTGATCGTAGCGCAGTAGCAGCGCCACGCCGACGCTGAGCTCTTCCCACACGCGGGTTGTGAGCTTCGCCGCCGCATTGACGCGCGTGTCCTCGAAGCGATCCACCCGCCCCGTCGCAACGTCGAGCCGGTTGACGTTCGACAGCAGTTCAATCGATGCATCCGCCGTGCTGTGCGGGTTGAACTTTGCCTCCCAGCCGCCGAACGCGCGGACCGAGTGGATCGCCACGCCGTCACCGACAACCGGATCTTCGTAGGACAAGTCGTACCCGAACTCGGCGGTGACGGTCGTTCGGTCCGACGCGACCAGCGTGCGGCTGTAGCCGACCTGTCCGCCGCCGACAAACTGCTTGCCGGCCGGCTCGTCCGCCGCGGCGTTGAGCGACACGAATGCCGCATTTTGCGACGTGATGAACACGTCATAGCGCGCCTTCGTCGCCCACGCCTTGGTCGTCGTCACCTCGCGCTCCGCGATCTCTGCAGCGCCGTCGACGACCCCGTTGGCATTGGCGTCGACGGCGAACGCGATCTGCGACCGCGCGAACGCGCCGCCCGCCTCCAGTTGGAAGCGACTTCGGCGATGCTTGCGCGACACCTTCCCGGTGCCCGACAGCGCGGTCGTGTCGGAGTTACCCGTCGTCCATGCCAGCCCCGCCGTGACCGACGCCTTCCATTCGGGTGCTTTCGCGTCGACCGGCGCTTTCTGAAACTCGAACGAGGGGTCCCCGGCGGCTGCAGTGGGGCCCGCCAACGCGACCGCGACGCCCGCTGCAACCCCGACCATCCGCGACATGTGACCTCCTGTGTCGTGCGGCGCGCTCGTCATCGCAGGGAACGCGGCCGCGGCCGCCTGTCCGCCCGTCCCCCGTAAAGCTCGTTACAAGAACATGGCATCCCAGCGCCGTCAACATTCGATTCGTTGCCAACCAATGCAATCCCCAGAGTGGGCGGCATTTTGACCCGATCCGCGACGCGCCGCCGCATCACGCGGCGGTCGCATCAGCGGCCACGGCGCACCGCGACGACGCCCCGCGCCGGTCGCGTCAGCGACCACGGCGCACCGGGACGACGCCCCACGGCGCGAACACGTCGTCGGCCGGTTCGTACGGGCGGCGCTCCGGCGCGCGCGCGTGGCAGGTGCGCGTGTCGGCACACGCAACGGTCGGCACGTAGAACCGGACCGCGAGCGCGAGCGAGTGGGCCGTGCACACCGGCGCGCCGCAGCGGCAACAGCGCTGTCCGGCCGGCTCACCGCAGACATGGCAGCGCGCCGTGTAGTCCGCCGTACGGTAGGGCATCGCTCTCAAGATAGCGCGACTGCTCCGCGAACCGGTCGCCGCGCTCGGTCCACGTGGCTGTTGCAAACCGGCGCGCGCCGGCGCGGCGGCGACATGCGAGGCGCGGGTCGGCGCGCGCCCGCAGCGAACGACGGCGCGGTGCACCATCCGGTGCCGACGTGCGCGAGGACGCACGCCGGCGAACGCCCGCCGGCTGCGCCCGCAGCCACTGGCTACGCGCGACGGCCGCCTGGCTGCGGACCGAGCGCCCGCACCGGCGAACGAACGCGCGCAGATCGCGCTCGGCGTCACCGCCGGCCGGTTCCCTGGCGACATCGTCGAAGGTCCACGCCGCCTGCGCGGCTGGGCGACGATGCGCATCGGCTTGCGCGACGCCAGGCCCGCCGTCCCCCGATCGCCCGCTCCGCAGCGGTCATCCGCGCCGCGCGCGTGGGCGCCGCGCGCGCCCCCGCGACGCGCGTGCCGTGTGCGCGGCGCTCGCCGCCCCCTGCACGCGCCGGCGGCGCGTCCAGACCGCGGCACGCCGTCGCCGGCGACCGCCGGGGTCGCGAAACGGCGAGCCGCAACGAGAAGGCGCCCGGCGAATTCCTCCGGCGGCGCGCGCGGCGTGAGGTTCTCCGTGATTCGGTCGAAGAGGTGGGCGGAGCGGACGGGACTCGAACCCGCGGCCTCCGGCGTGACAGGCCGGCGTTATAACCAACTTAACTACCGCTCCAAGTCTTCGGTTTTCAGTGGGCGGAACAGGGCTCGAACCTGTGACCCTCGCCTTGTAAGGGCGATGCTCTTCCAACTGAGCTACCCGCCCGGTTCGGCCGCCCCGAGGGCATCGGGTAAATAGCCGGAGTCCTGCCCGATTGTCAATACCCAAGTGCCGTTCGGCGGCGCCGCGGCGACCGCGGCCAGCGGTTGCGGACTCCGGCCGCTCAGTGGCCCGCCGGCACCCGCTCGATCGTCGCGCCGGCCGTGCTGTCCCCGGTTTCGTCCGTCTTGGCGACCACTTTGCGCCAGTCGACGGTGTTGCTCGGCGCCACCATGAACGAGTCGGGATCCTTGTGGGCGATCGCGAGTTTGAGCACCTCGTCCATGTGGGAGACCCGGTGAATGGTCATGACGTTCATCACCCGCTCCGGGATCTCCTTGAGGTCCTTTTCATTCTCCTCGGGAATGATGACCTCGTAGATCTCGGCGCGGTGGGCCGCGAGGATCTTCTCCTTGAGGCCGCCGATCGGCAGCACGCGGCCGCGCAGCGTGATCTCGCCGGTCATCGCGATGTCCTGGCGCACGGGGACGCGCAACAGCGCCGACACCAGCGCGGTCGCCATCGTGATGCCGGCGCTGGGGCCGTCCTTCGGGATCGCTCCCTCGGGGAAGTGGACGTGCACGTCGATCTTGGACTGGAAGTTCGGGTCGAGGTCGAGCGACTCGGCGCGAGACCGCACGTAGCTCATCGCCGCCTGCGCGGACTCCTGCATGACGTCCCCGAGGCTGCCGGTGAGGATGAGTTTGCCCTTACCGGGAACGACGCTCACCTCGGTCGCGAGCAGGTCGCCGCCGTGCATCGTGACGGCCAGGCCGTTCGCGAGCCCGATCTCGTTGGCCATCTCCCGGCGCTGCTTGCGGTACTTCTCGACGCCGAGGTACTCGCGCACGCGCTCAGGATCGACGACGTAGCGCGCCGGACGCGCCGTCTTGTCCTTGTCGCCGGCGTCTTTCGTGCGCAAGTAGTCCTTGGCGATCTTGCGGCAGATCTTCGAGATCTCGCGCTCGAGATTTCGGACGCCCGCCTCCTTCGTGTACTTGTGGATGATCTCGCGAAGTCCCTCCTCCGTCCACTCGACGTCGAGATCCTTGATCCCGTTTTGCTCCATCTGTTTCGGGATCAGGTACTGCTGGGCGATCGCGAGCTTCTCCCACTCCGTGTAGCCGGGCAGGTTGATGATCTCGAGCCGATCTTGTAGCGGCAGCGGAATCTGATGCTGCGTGTTGGCCGTCGTGATGAACATGACGTCCGACAGGTCGTAATCGAGATCGATGTAGTGATCGTTGAACGAATCGTTCTGCTCGGGGTCGAGCACCTCGAGCAGAGCCGACGCCGGATCGCCGCGAAAGTCCTGCGACATCTTGTCGATCTCGTCGAGCAGGAACACCGGATTGTTGGCGCCGGCTTTTTTCAGACTCTGGATGATCTTGCCGGGCAGCGCACCGATGTAGGTACGACGATGCCCGCGGATCTCCGCCTCGTCCCGCACGCCGCCGAGCGACTGGCGCACGAACTTGCGGCCGGTCGCCCGGGCGATCGACCGAGCGAGCGACGTCTTGCCGACGCCGGGCGGACCGACGAGGCACAAGATCGGTCCGCGAAGCTTGCCGACGAGCGCCTGCACGGCGAGGTACTCCAGAATGCGCTCCTTGACCTTCTCGAGCCCGTAGTGGTCCTCCTCGAGGATCCGCTCGGCCTCGGCGACGTCCATCTTCTCTTCGGTCTTCTCCTCCCACGGCAGCGACAGGATCCAGTCGATGTAGTTGCGGACGACGGTCGCCTCCGCGGACATCGGCGACATCATCTTGAGCTTCTTGAACTCCTTCTCGACGCGATCGCGCGCCTCGGCGCTCATCCGCTTCTTCTTGATGCGCTGCTCGAGTTCGTGCAGTTCGTTCTTGAATTCGTCGCGGTCGCCGAGTTCCTTCTGAATGGCCTGCATCTGCTCATTCAGGTAGTACTCCTTCTGCGACTTCTCCATCTGCTTCTTGACGCGCGTCCGGATCTTCTTCTCCACTTGGAGAATCTCGATCTCGGCCTGCATCAGCTCGTAGAGCTTCTCGAGCCGCTTGGCGGCCGACGCCTCCTCGAGGATGGTCTGCTTGTCGTTGAGCTTGAGCGACAGGTGGGCGACGATCGTGTCGGCGAGCCGCGCCGGCTCGTCGATCGTCTGCACCGACACGAGCATCTCCGGCGGGATGCGCTTGTTGAGCTTGACGTAGTTTTCGAAGCACTGCTGCACCTGCCGCATCAGCGCCTCGACTTCCGCGGTCTGCTCGGTGACCTCGTCGATCTCGTCGACCTCGCACAAAAAGTACGGGGCAGTCTGCAGGTACTTGCGAATCCGCGCGCGGCGGCGCCCCTCGACCAGAACTTTCACGGTGCCGTCGGGCAGGCGGAGCATCTGGATGATCTGGCCGATCGTCCCGACGCGGAAGATGTCGTCCTGCTTCGGGTCGTTGGTCTTGGCCCGTTTTTGCGCGGCCAGCAGCAGCTCCTTGTCCGAGGCCATCGCCTCTTCGAGCGCCGCGATGCTCTTTTCGCGGCCGACGAACAGCGGCACGACCATGTGGGGGAACACGATGATGTCGCGCAGGGGGAGGAGCGGAATGGTTCGAGTGGTCATTGTGTCTTGCCCGAGATACCACGTTTCGCTGACCGCACAACGCGGACGGCCGGCACGCGGCGCGAACCCGGTGGGCTATTTTCGGCCGGAAGATCCGGATTTCCCAAGAAATTCGCCCACGAAATGCGCGGCGCCGCAGGTCCGCAAAAAGGTGCATGTGCGGTAAAAACACCTCGCACATGCGCGGTCGACATGCCCCGTTCGTCGCGTCCGGGGAGCAGTAAATTCAGCCACTTATCTTCATCGCCCCCAGAAACGCGATCTCGCTTACGCGCCACGACGTGGGCACAGGGCCTGCCTCCCTGTACTGCGCCGGGATGCACCACGCCCTCACGCCCACCTACGAGTTGTTCTTCGTCCTCGAGTCGTTCCAGGCCTGCCTGGGGGAATACGTAGCGGCCTTGCGGCCGCTGGATGGCCGGATCGATCACGGCTTGCTCGGCTGCGATGCCTACTACCGCGAGGATACCGACGTCGCACTACTCGCGTTGCGCTTCGACGAGCGCGTACTCGACGCCGACCGCCTCGGATGGATCTTGGATTTCGCCACGGGCGCCGGGCTGGCCGCGCTCGACCCGACGCGCCTGTCCGACGACGATCGCCGGCGGTTTTACCGCCACTATCTGAACGAATACCCGCTGCGCGCCGAAGGCCACCCGCGCCCCGACGACGCACTCGGCGCGCTGGCCACCGCTCTCGGCATCCGGGTGCCGCGCCCGCGCGCGCTCACCGGCAACGTCGTGCGAACGCCGGCACCGGAGCGCGAGCCGATGCCAGCCGCGGCCGGCGCGCCCCGCACCGGGGCGGCCGCCCGCGCGCCGAACGCACCGCCGGCGCCCGCGCGGCCGGGCAGCCGCATGGGGACCGAAGCCACCCGGACGTGGCGTCCGGGCAGTGGGCGTCCCCGGCCGCCCGGTGCGGAGGCGGCCGGCGCGCCGGCGACGCCCCTGGCCGACCAGCCGACCGAGCCCACCCGCCGGCCGGACGGCGCCGCGGGCGGGACGCGCGCCGCCGCGCGCCGGCCGCCGCCCATTCCGCGCGCCCCCGGTGCCCCCGCCCGCTACCCGCGCGC
>RFGE01000361.1 GCA_003696105.1 Deltaproteobacteria bacterium
CGGGACGTCGCCGTAGCCGACGCGGCCGCATGGACGCGGGCTCGGGTGCGCGCGGCGCCCGAGCCCGCCGTCCGCTCACCCCCGCGCGCCCGACGTGACGCGCGGGTGGCGGGCGAGGTCGCGGTGCGTGGCGACGTCGCGGAAGCCGGCGCCGGCGAGGTGTGCGGCGACCGCGCCGGCCTGATCGGCCGCGTGTTCGAGCGCGATCGCGCCGCCGGCCGCGAGGTGGGCGGGCGCGGCGGCGACGAGCCGCGCGATGACGGCCAGCCCGTCGGCACCGCCGTCGAGCGCGAGCCGCGGTTCGCGCCGCACGTCGGCGGGCAGCTGCGCCAGTTCGGCCGTCGGGATGTAGGGCAAGTTGGCGACGATGAGGTCGAACGCGTCGCCGGCCGGCAACGCCGCGGTCAGGTCGCCGCGGGCGAGCGACACGCGGCCGCCGACCCCGTGGCGGTCGACGTTGCGCGCGGCGACGGCCAGCGCGGCGTCGGACACGTCGGTGGCGACGACCGACGCGCGCGGCAGCTCGCGGGCGAGCGCGATGGCGACCGCCCCGGAGCCGGTGCCGATGTCCGCGATGCGCACCTCGGCGTCGGCCCGCGCCCCTCGCCCGCCGACGCGCGCGTCGACGAGGTCGAGCGCCACCTGTACGAGGGTCTCGGTGTCCGGCCGCGGTACGAGGACGTCCGGCGTGACCGCCAGCGGCACCGACCAGAACTCGCGCTCGCCGACCAGGTACGCGACCGGCTCGCCGGCGAGGCGCCGTCGGATCAGCCCGCGGTAGGCGGCCAGTTCGCCGGCCGCCAGCGGCTTGTCGAACGCCGTGTACAGCGCGACGCGGTCGCAGCGCAACACGTGCGCGAGCAACACCTGCGCGTCGAGGCGCGCCGACGCGATGCCGGCCTCGGCGAACCGGCGGGTGGTCCAGTCGAGCACGGCCAGCGGGGTCCACGTCCGTTCGGGCATGCGGCGCCGGGGGTGTACCACAGGCGGGCGCGGGCCGCCGCGCCGGGGCGGCCGGCCGCTGGCCGTGCCCGCCGCCGCGCGCGCCGCGGCTGGTATAGTCGCGGCCGCCGAACCAGCTTCCAACCCGGGAGTCGACATGCTCGCACTGCGCATGCGCCAGAAGGAGTCGGAGTTTTACTTCGTGAGCTACCCGGCGGCCGACCTGCTGCCGAAGGTCCGCTTCGTCACTCGGTTCTACGGCGACCGCGGCCAACAGGTCGGCGGCCAGCGCCGCAAGGAGCCGGACGACGTCGAGCGGTTCGTCCAGGCGATCGAGGGCAACGCGAAGGCGTTTCAGCGCGAACTCAACCGGCGCAAGGTGCGCCAGATCCGCGACTTCTACCGCAACGAGACGCGCCAGCCGCTGGTGCCCGGCGCGGTGCTGTTGTACACGTCCGAGACGCTCCGATTCGACCCGCTCGGCCAGTATCAGCGCGTCGGCGACCTGGCCGAGCCGTCTGAGCCGTTTTTGATCATCGACGGCCAGCACCGCCTCGCCGGCCTGCACTTCTACCTGCAGGACCCGGACGCGGACCGGCAGATCGAGGTTCCGTGCGTCGTGTTCGACGGCAAGACGGCGGACTTCGCCACCGAGATGTTCGTCATCATCAACTCGACCCACACCCGGATCAACAAGTCGCACCTGGTCGACCTGTACGAAAAGATCGAGTGGGGGACCGACCCGGAAAAGAAGTACGCGGCGAGCCTCGTGCGCGCGCTGTACGAGGAGTCCGACTCGCCGGTTCGCTACCACATCAGCATGCTCGGCGGACGCGCCCAGGGCGAGATGTGGATCAACCAGGCGCAGCTTTTCGGCGAGGTCCATCGCCTCGTGCGCCGCGACGAGGTCGCGCCGTTCATCCGCGACGGTCGCGGCTACAATCGCCGGCGCGGGTATGCGTTCGTGCGCGACGTGCTGCGCGCCGCCCGCGCCGCGTTCGGCGACGCGTGGGGCGACAACAAGCGCTACATGGTCACACGCGACGTGACGCTCAAGGCGCTCGTCCGCATCGCCGGCGACGTCGCGAGCGCCGCCGATGCGCTCGGCATCGAGCCGGGCGACGCCATCGAAGGCGTGCTCCGCGATCGCTTCGCGCCGTGGTCCGACCACGTCCGCGAGTTCCAGCGCGATGGCTTCTACGAGCGGTTCCCCGCCCGCGGCCAGGCCGAGCGGGTCGACCGCATCCGCCGCCACCTGCGCAAGCTCGCTCGCCTCGGCGGCTGAGCGGCCGGCGGCTCACACGCCGAGAAACAGCCGATTGCCGAAGTTCGGCTCGAGTTCGGAGTCGAAAATCTTTTGCGCGGCGGCGTCGATGTCGTACTCGACGCGGCGAAACTCGAACGTCTTGGCGTCCGTGTCGTAGATCGTGTAGCTGGCGCGGTTGTCGTAGTCGCGCGGCTGGCCGACGGAGCCGACGCTGATGATGTACTTGTGGCCGGGCCGGATCTCGAAGGTCGGCGCGACCACCTCGAACACCTCGGTCGGGGTGAGCGCGAACGCCTTGCACAGGTGGGAGTGCCCGATGAACGTGACCGTGCCCAACTCGTCCCAGATGTCGTGGCACTGCGCCGCCTGCTCCTGCGAGAAGATGTACTCGAACTCCTCGAGGTTGACCGGCGAGCCGTGGCAAAACAGCAAATCGTCCTGCTTGCGCGAGTACGGCAGCGACTTGAGCCACGCCATGTTCTCGGGGGACAGCTGCTTGGCGTGCAGATCCAACGCATTGCGCGCCGCGTCGTAATAGTACGAGTAGTCCATGCGGCCGGCGACCGCGGCGTCGTGGTTGCCGAGGATCGTGAACGCGGCGAGCTCGCGGATGATGTCGCAGCACTCGTTGGGGGACGCGCCGTATCCCACCGTGTCGCCCAGGCACACGTACTGGTCGATGCGCTCGGATTCATAGGCGCGAACGACGGCGGTGAGCGCCTCGATGTTCGCGTGCGTGTCAGAAAAGATGCCGATGCGCATCCGGTTCCCCGGCAGTCTACCACGGGGCCACCCTGCTCCGCTCGGCGGCGCACTGCCTTCGCCGCCGCCGGTCGCGCGACGGTCGACGGCGCGGCCGGATGCGTCACGTCGGAATCAGGTCGCGCTCGTCCAGCACCTCGGCGTCCGCCTCGATGAGATCGGCCTCGTCGAGCAACAGCGCATCGTCGTCGTCGGGGACACCGTCGCGGTTCATCGCCTCGAAGAACTTGCGCGAGAAGGCGCGATTGACGGTCTGGTCGCGCGGCGCCTCCGGGCCGCGGACGGTTCGGTCGTCGCTGCCGGCCAGCGGCGCCAACTCGAGCGCGTGACGCGCGACGCCCGCAGCCACCGGATCGCGGCCGCGCGACAGCGTCTCGACCGGATCGCGACCGCCGCGCGCGGCCACGTGCGCGAGCGCCCACGCCAACCGCTCGCGGCCTCGGTCGTCCTGGTCGCGCAGGCGCGCGACGAGCGACATGACCGCCGAGCCGCCGAACTCGCCCACCGCCCGGGCGATCTCGCGCCAGATCTCGGTCGGCTCCGCCAACAGCAGGTCGCACACCGCCTCGATCCCCGCCTCGGTCTTGAGCACGCCGAGCGCGAGCGCGCAGCCATGGCGGATGAACGCCTTGCCGCTGAGCAACCCGGCGATGAGCGCGTCCTCGGCGGCGGCGCCGTAGCGCACGACGTTGCCGAGCACCGCGACGGCCTCGGCGCGCGTCATGTCCTCGAGCGCCCGGAACGTCGGCGCGATGCCCGCCGGGTCGCCGCGCGTCGCCAACTCCACCGCCGCGTCGCGCCGCCGGCGCGGGTCGGACAGGGCGTCGATCAACTCGGGCACGGACATCGCCGCCGGCGCGATGACCTGTTGCGCCGCCGGCGCCGGCTGGCCGGGCCGCGCAGCGGGCGCGGCGGACGCGTCTGCGCCGATCGTGCCGGCGACCACCGCCGGCGCGGCAGCACTGCGGCCGGGGTCGACCTCGTCGAGCGCCCGCCAGTTTTCGGCGATTGCCTCCGGCGACAGGCCCGGCGCCCCGGCGTCGACCGTCCGCTGGAACGCGGCGCGCAGCCGGCCGACGAGTTCCCGGCGCGAACGCGCGGCTCCGGCGCTCACCGCGATCTGAGCGAGCGCGGTGCCGGGCCACAGCCCGACGTCCACCGCCCGCAGCACCACCTGTGTGCGAAGCGCATTCCACTGCGCCAGCGGCTCGCCCCACACCAGCACGAGCAGCTCTTCGAGTTCCGGCGCGGAGAACCGCGCGACCAGGTCGAGCGCGGCGCGCACCTGGCCGGGGGTGTCGAGCGCGGCGAGTTGGTCGCGGCGAAACAGCGCGCGCTCCGGCCGCGACCGGCCGGTGCGATCGAAGTCCGGATCGCTCCACATGAGACTCGCGCGGGTAAACGAACGATCGATTTCCGGGATCGACAACAGGTGGTTTTCCGCGACCGCGAGCGCATAGCGCACGTTGTCGGCGAGATCGGCGGTCACCCGGCGGCGTTGCACCGGCAGGTACTCTCGGTCGAACAGGTGCAGCTCGAACGAAAACTCGCGACCGAGCGCGCTCAAGACCGCGCGATCGCCGTCGTCGGCGATGTCGAACACGAACGCGAACGCGGTGTCGAGCTTGTCCTCGGGCGCCACCGACAGCGCGATGAGCGGGTACGTCGGCAGTTTGTGCACCTGCAACCACGGCCGCGCGCCCGCGGCCATCATCACCTCGAGTTCCTCTGCCGTCGCGCTCGCGGCCAACCGCACTCCACTGCCGTCGACGTACTTGAGGTCGGGCTCGCGCGAGACGATCCAGCGCTCGATGACCACGTCGGTCGCGCCGCCGACGGTCGTCGCCTCCAGATCGGTCGGCACGCGATCGGTCGGCCCGTGGTCCGGCGGAACCTCGTCCTCCTCCTCCTCGACGATCTGGTCGGCGGACACCTCCGGGATCGCCGCCTGCCGCGCCGTCGCCACGTCGACGTCGTCGTCGCTGGCGACCACGACCACCCGGCGGCTGTCGACCGCGCCGCCGCCCGGATCGGTCCCTTCCCGCTCGAGCTCGGCCAGCTCCCGCTTGCTCATCAGCTCGAGCGGATTGGTCTCGACCTCGACGTGCCACGGGGTCGGCGCCGGCAGCGGCGTGCCGTCCGGGTCCGGCGACGCGGGCGCCAGCGGCGACGGGTCGACGCGCGGCGACGGTGCGGACACGGCCGGCGGGCGCGCCTCCGGAGGTGCGGGCGCGGCCGGGCCCGGCGGGCGCGCGGCCGCCACGGTCGGAGGCGGCGACGGGTCGCGCTTCGCGGCGGCGCGCTCGGCGCGCGCCTGCAGCTCCTGGTTGCGGCGCTCGAGGTCCGCGACGACGCGCTCGAGTTCGGCGCGCTCCGCGCGGAAGGCGCGCTCGTCCTCCTCGAGCCGGGCGCGGCGGGCCGACAGCTCCCGCTCGAGTTCGATCGCCTTGGCCTCCCGCTCGGCGCGGTCGGCGCGCTCGGCCAGGTAATCCGCCAGGCCGTCGGAGCCGAACACGACCGCGAAGTCGCGCACGTAGGCCGGCACCTCGTACTCGCAGTCGTCGGCGAGTTCGGCGAGCAGGTCGGCGCGCTCGATCAGCTCGCGATGGCGCGCCGACTCCGGCAGAACGAGCGCGAAGATGCGCGCGTCCGGATCGTGGTAGACGACCGGGACGTGAACCGGCGCCGGATCCCGGTCGCCGCAGCGCGCGAAGTTCACGCCCGCGGTGCGCAGCCGCCGCGCCAGGTCCGGATGCGTGCGCGCGTTGACACAGCGATAGACCTCGATGGGAACGGCCGTGCCATCCGGGCACGAGTACAGCAACCGCTCGGTCCGGGTCTGGCCGACCGAGCCGCGGTATTCCCCTCCGTGGGCCCCCCTGGGCATCGTTCGATCGTTACCACAGACGTGTGGCTGCGCGCACCCGTCCCGACCCCGCCCGCTTCGCCCGCGGACGGTTCGCCGCGGCGCCCCGCCGCTTGACCGCGCCGCCGCGCGTGGCACCATGGCGCCGATGAACCCGGACACGCCGCGCGAGATCGACGAGTACGCGCAAAACCTCGTCGAGTACGTCGAGCGAGCCCTCGGCGTGCGGCTCGACTACGCCAGCGAGACCCTCCCGGTGCTCGACCACTACGTCCGCCAGGTGCCGACCGACCACCCCGGCGCCCGCGCGCTGGTGATCGCCACGGCCGGCGCGTACTACGGCGAGGTCGTCCGCGCGCGCGTCGGCGGCTCGTGGGTGGAGCACGGCGAGCCGGGGAACTGGCGCCTGGTGCTGCCGGGCGGCCTGTCGTTTTCGCCGGCCGGTTTCGTCGCCGCGGCGATCGCGGGCGGCGAGGTGGACGACTACGACACCGGCTTCGACGCGCCGCCGAAGATGCGGCACCACTTCGAGGCCGCGCTCGACGCGATGGCGCCGATGACCGAGCGCGAGTACTACTCGCTGTCGACCCGGTTCGACACGATCGAGCACTTGCAAGACGTCGTGCTCGCGCGCGCGGCGGCCGAAAAGGCCAAGGGCCGCCGCGAGTGACGTCGCGGCGGCCGGAGGCCGGACGCGGGCACGTCAGAAGGCGTAGCCGAACCGGAGGTATCCGTTGACGAACGCCGGATCGTCCGAGCCCCCCGCGTCGCGCGCCAGGTTGCGACCGGCGCCGGTGGCCACGGCCAGGTTGAAGCCGCCGTCCCACATCCAGTGCCAGCCGACGAGCACCTGCGGGCCGTACACCGTGTCGGTGTCGTCGCGGCAGTCCGCGCAGCCGTACGCCTCGTACTCGTAGTTCGAGCGAATCTCGCGCCACAGAATGCCCGCCTCGAGGAATGGCCCCTGGTACGTGCGCCGCAGGTACAGCGGCGCGGACACCGATAGTTCGAGCCCGGTCACCGGGCTGTCGATCAAGTCATACAGGGTCACGTCAGCGCGCAGCGCGACATGGTCGCTCACCCCGTAGCTGGCCGACGCGCCGAAGATGCCGACGATCCAGCCGAGGGGGTTGATCTGCACGTTCGTGCGCCGGAACGAGTAGTAGTACTCGTTGTGCTCGCCAACCTTGACCGGCACGCCGTTGATCTGCGACAGGTCCGAGCGCGCGCCCGGGGCGGGCGGCGCCGCGGGCGGCGCGACGCTGGGCTGAGCGGCGGCTGCGGCGGGGGCGAGGGCGAGAGCCAGGGCGGTGACGATCGAGGGGCGGAGAGTCATGCCCCGTGGCAGAGCACGGCGCGTGCCAGCGCCCAACGCCGCGACGTCCCGTCGGCCGGCACGCCGATCGCGGTCGAAACCTGACACCGCTGTCACGAAATCGCCGCCGCGAGACGAATCGCACGCACGCCGGGCCCCGCACCGGCAGACGCCGAGCCGCCGCACAGCGGGCCAGCCGGCCCCTCGACACCGGCCCCGGCCCGGCCGGTCCCGCGAGGCGGCGGCGCCCCCTGCGGCCGGATCGCCTCCCGGCGTCAGCGCACCGGCCGCGGGGTCCCGAACCGCACGTTGCCGTCCTTGTCGACGACCGTAACGGGGATGGCGAGTTTCTGCCCCTGCGGGTTGGTCGCGACGCACTCGAACGACGCGCCCGGCTCGGCGAGCCGGAACCGCTGGCCGCAGTCGACGGCCGCGTCGACGCCGGTGGCGGATTTGAGCCGGTCGACGAGCCCCGCCTGGACCGTCTCCGCCGTCACGATCGCCTGCGAGAACCCGAACGTCACGCTGCCGCTGTCGTCCGTCTGGACGACGTGGACCGGCGCGGCGAGGTCCCCGACGTGCACCGTGCAGTCGAACTCGTGGCCGCTGCGCAGCGGGATGTCGTCGGGGCACTCGACGCGGTCCGGCTCCACCCCGAGTCGCTGCTTCGCGAACGCCGACAGCGCCTTCGTCAACTTCTTGCCGTTGAGCCGGTTGCCGCACGACGCGTGGAACGTACACGCCGACGCGATGCAGACGACCACCCACGGACCGAGACGTCGCACCCCCCAGTTCATGGGCCCATGATAACGCAACGCCCCGGCGCCCGGCGGCGCCCGCGGCGGCTTTTCGGCGCGCGCCCTATGGGCCGGTGTCGCCCGCGGCTCCGGCCGCGCCCGGCTGGCCGGCCGACGGGCCGCCCGCGCCGCCCGCGCCCGACGCCAGGGTCGCGTCGACGACCGCGGGATCGCCGCCGACCGCGAACACCGCGTACGACGGGCCGCCCGCGCCGCCGCCGCCGTGGCCGCCCCGGCCGCCCGCGCCGCCGCGCCCGCCGTTGCCGCCGCCGCCGACCTCGCCCGTGCAATGCCGGCCGCCCGCGCCGCCCGCGCCGCCCGCGCCGCCCGCGCCGCCGTCGCCGCCCGCGCCGCCCGCGCCGCCGTCGCCGCTGGTCACGGCGCTCGCGTCGATGCGCGCCCCCGGGGAGTCGACCAGGAACACGCCGAACGAGCCGCCGCCGGGCCCGCCGCCGCCGCCGGGCTCGCCGCCACAACCGCCGCCGCCGCCGCCGCCGCCGCCGTTGCCGGAGCCGTCGTTGACGAACAGACCGCCCTGGCCGCCGCCGCC
>RFGE01000362.1 GCA_003696105.1 Deltaproteobacteria bacterium
GCCGGGGCAGGCGCGGGCCGGCCGGCGCGGGCTGGAGCGCGCCGCGTGCCGTCGCGCGGGCCGCGCCGCGTGCCGACGCGCGGGCCGCGCCGCGTGCCGTCGCGGCCGCGCCGCCGGGCGGCGTAGCCGAGCCGCGCGGCGGCCGTCGCCGGGTCCGCCGCGTCATGCGGGCGGCGGCGTCACCGTGCCGGTGATCTCGAGGCTGTCGATTGCGCGCAGGTGGATGCGCCCGACCGAGCCGCCGCCACCACCGCCGCCCGCCGCCGTCGCGGCGTCGGACGTGCCGCGCTCGCCGTCTTCGCCCGCGGCGGCGGTGCCCGCGCCGCCGTCACCGCCGTCGCCGCCGACGCTGGTGCCGGCGCCTCCCGCGGCCGGGTCGGCGTCGGCCGGGTGACCGTCCTCGCCGCTCGCCGTCGCCACGCCGCGGCGCGACCCCTCGCCGCCCGCGCCGCCGTTGGCGCTCAGCACGCCCGCAATGTCGATCTGCATCGCCTCGAGCAGCAGCGCTCCGCCCGAACCGCCGCCGCCACCGCCGCTGGCCTGGCCGGTCACGCCCTGGCCGCCGCCGCCGGGCACCGCGATCGCGCCGGCCACCGAGATCGTGCCTCCGGCGACCAGCTGCAGCGCACCGCCCGCGCCGCCGCCCGCGCCGCCCGTCGCCATGCCGCCCGCACCTCCCGGGCAGCCTCCGCGCAGCGGGACGATCTGCGGGTTGCCCTCGGCCGCGCCGCCGGCGGTGTCCCCTCCGCTCGCGCCGTCGACGCGGGCGCCGTCGCCTCCGTCCGCGCCGTAGCCGCCGCCGCCGCCGCCCGCGCCGCCGGCGCGGCCCGCGCCGGTCGTCTGGACCGCCCCGGCGCGTCCGGCCCCCGCGCCGCAGGTTCCGGGCGCGCCGCCGCCCGGCCCCGGCGTCTCACCCTCGGCGCCGGCGAACACGCGGCCGCCGATGCGGATGTCGCCGGTGGCCACCACGACGGCCGGCAGCGAGCCGACGAACCGCAGCCGCCCGCCCGGCATCACGGTGACCGACGTGGCGACGAACACGCGGATGTCCGGTCCGCCCGGTTGCGGGAGCACCGTCGAGTCCAGCAGAACCGACACGCCCGGTCCGGTCGCCACGCCGGTGTCGGTGTTGACGGTCCACCCCTGCGCGCCGGGGACCGACCACGCCAGCCGCGCCGCCGGCAGCGCGCACGGATCGACGTTGCTCGGCACGAACGGCAGCTCGCCGGTGGCGCAGGCGTCCGGGGACGGGGCGGCGTCGGTGGGAGGGGCGGCCGCATCCGGCGTCCCCGCGGCGTCGGGCGCGCCCGCGGCGTCCGGCGCGCCCGCGGTGCCGTCCGGCGCGCCCGTCGCCGCGTCGGCAGGCCGCGCGGCATCGGGCGGCGCGACGCTCGCATCCGGCGGGCCGCCGACTCCGGGGCCGGACGGATCGAACGCGCACCCGGTCGCGGCGAGCGCGGCGGCGAGGACAGCGCGGCGGCCAGTCACTCGCGCAGGATACCTCCGGACGGGCCGCGCGCCGCCGGGCACCGCTCGCCGCCCGGGCGCGCTCGGGGTTCGGCCGCGATGGTGCGGCGAGATCGGGCCTCCTACCCGGGCGCGCTCGGGAGCCGGTCCGAATCCTCTGGCTCGCGGCCGGGCGGTCCGCCGCGGCTCGCCCGCGGGCGGCGGTCCTCGCGGGCGGCCGGCCCGCCGCTCGGCGCCGGGTCGCCGTCACCCCCGAGGTACGCCGCGCCCTCGCCGGATAGGGGTGCGACCGCGGCGCAACCGCACCGGCCGCGGTAGGCTTGGGCCACGGTGCGTTCGCGGGCATGGCAGGGCGCGGTCGTCGTGGCCGCGGCGGGAGTGGCCGCCGCGGTGGCGTGGCGCGGGGGCGAGCAGCGCCCGTCGGCGCCGGCCGTCCGCGCGCCGGTGGCGCCGCCGGCCAGCGGGCCGATCGCGGTGGCGTCGACCGCGCCCGCGACCGCCGGCGCGCTCGCGCGCGTCGCCGGCAGCTCGCGCGACGGCGTGTCGGGCCGGCCGATCGACGGCGCGACGTTGACGTTCGCGGGCGCGGCCGACCGCGAGGTGACGACCGGCGCGGACGGCCGCTACGCGGTCGACCTGCCGCCCGGGCGATATCGCCTGGTGGCGCGCGCGGTCGGGTTTGCCGCGGCGGGCGTCGACGCGCTGGTGGTCGCGCCGGGGGCGGTCGCCGGCGGCGTGGACCTGGAGCTGATGCCGAACGCCCGGATCGCCGGTCGCGTCGTCGACGGTCGCGGCGATCCGGTTGCCGATGCAACCGTTCGCTGCGCCGCGGGCGAGTGCGCCGCGGCCACGAGTGCGGACGGACGGTTCGCGATCGACGTGCCGCCCGGGCGCGCGACGCTGCGCGCGGCGGCCGGCGATCGCGTCTCGCGCGACTTCGCGGTGCGCGGCATCGAGCCGGGCGCCGAGATCGACGGCGTGGAACTCGTCGTCGACCGGCCCGCGCGCATCGCCGGTACGGTCGTCGATCGCCGCGGCGCGCCGGTCGCGCGCGGCGCGGTGGCCGCCTGGCGCGGCGGCGCGGTGGTGGGCCGCGCCGAGGTCGCCGGCGGCGCGTTCTCGCTGGCCGGGCTGCCCGCCGGCACGGTGGCGCTGGTCGCCAGCGCGCCGGGGCACGGACCGTCGGCCCCGCGCGCCGTCGACCTGTCGCCCGGCGAGGAGGCGCGGGTCGCCCTCGTGCTCGCCGCGCCGGCGCGCATCGCGGGCCGCGTGGTGGACCCGGCGGGGCACCCGGTCGCCGGCGCGCGCGTCGTCGCCGTGGCGCCCGCGCCGGCGGCCAGCCGCGGCGAGGCGGCGGCCGCCCGCGGCGCGCCCGCGGATGCGCCGATCACGCCGGTGGCCGAGGCGGAGTCGGGCGCGGACGGTCGCTACGTGCTGCAGGATCTCGGCGCCGGGCCGTACGACCTTCAGGCGGTCCGCGCGGGCTGGGCGCCGGGGCGCCGCGCGCGCGTGGCCGCGCCGGCCGACGGGATCGACCTCGCGCTGCAGCCCGGCGGCGGCGTCGCGGGCGCCGTGTCCGCGGCGGGCCAGCCGATCGCGGAGTTCACCGTCGACCTCGCGCCGCTTTCGCGCTACGGCGGCGGCCCGGTCGGCGCGGCGCGCGCGGTGCGCTTCGTCGCCCCCGACGGCCACTACCGCGTCGACGGGCTCGAGCCGGGCCGGTACGAGCTGGCGGTGTCCGCCGCGGGGTTCGGCACGGTCGTGCGGCCGCAGCTGGTCGTCGCCCCGGCCGCGTTCGCCGACGGTTCGGTCGAGCTGGTTGCGGAAGCAACGATCGCGGGGCGCGTGACCGACGCGGCGACCGGCCGGCCGCTGGCCGGGGCGGAGGTCGCCGTCGCGGGCCGAGCGGTCGAGTGTGGGGTCCACGCCGCCGCGGACGGCGCCTACCGGATCGACGGCGTCGCGCCGGGCCGATACGACGTCCGCGCGCGCCACCCCGGCCACGTCGACCGCGTGCAGCGCGGCGTCGACGTCGTCGCCGGCGGCGTCCACGAGGTCGACTTCGCGCTCGACCGCGACGACGATGCCGTCGACCGGGCCGGCATCGGGGCGGCGCTCGCGTGGCGGGGCGACGCGCTGGCCGTCGTCGGCGTCGTGCCGCACGCGCCCGCCGACGTCGCCGGCCTGCGGTCGGGGGACCGCATCGTCGCGATCGACGGCGTTCCGACCGCGCGGCAGGGGGGCGGGGCCAGCATCGACGACGTGCGCGGCGCCGCCGGCACGGTCGTCCGCGTGCGCGTGCGGCGCGCCGGCAACCCGCCGTTCGAACTGGCCCTCGTGCGAGCGCCGGTGCGCGACCCGGGCGGCGAATGACGGTCCTCGGTGCGCGTGTCGCGCGAGCGCGCGCCGCACCCGGTCAAAACGCCTTGCGCGAATCGAGCAGGATCGTCACCGGGCCGGCGTTGACCAGATCGACGTCCATCGTCGCGCGAAATCGGCCAGTCTCGACTCGCGCGACGCCGGCGGCGCGCAGCGCGTCGACCACGCGCGCGCACAGCGCCTCGGCGGCGACCGGCTCGAGCGCGGCGGTGAACGTGGGCCGCCGCCCCTTGCGCGCATCGCCGTACAGGGTGAACTGCGACACCACGAGCACGCCACCGCCGGTGTCGACCACCGAGCGGTTCATCTTGCCGCCGGCGTCTTCGAACACGCGCAGGTGGGCCACCTTGTTGGCGATGTAGTCCGCGTCGGCGCCGGTGTCGCCCGCGCCGGCGCCGACGAGCACGCACAGGCCGGGGCCGATCTCGCCGACCACGTCGCCGTCGACGGTCACCTTGGCGCGCGACACGCGCTGAACCACCGCGCGCATCACTTCCTCAGAAACACGATCCCGCAGCGGGCGCCGCGGTCGTCTTTGCACAGCGTCCAGGTCGTCTTGTCCGGGTCGATGCCGTAGGTGCGGCGCAGCGCGACGGCAATCTGGACCATGCCGCCGGCGACCCAGTCGGCCTCGCGCCACCACCGCATCTGGTTGAGCCCGGTCTTGGGCAGGTCGATGTACTCCGGAGCCTGTTCGGCCAGCAGCGCGCGCATGTCCTCCTCCGTCGGCACGTTGTGCCCCTCGCGGACGACGGCGACGGCCACGACCGGGCCGCCGTCGGCGTCC
>RFGE01000363.1 GCA_003696105.1 Deltaproteobacteria bacterium
GTCTTGCGCGCGGACTTCTTCGCGGCGGTCTTCTTCGCGGCGGTCTTCTTCGCGGCGGTCTTCTTCGCGGCGGTCTTCTTCGCGGCGGTCTTCTTCGCGGCGGTCTTGCGCGCGGACTTCCTCGCGGCGGTCTTCTTGGCCGCCGTCTTCTTCTTGCGCTTTTGCCCGCCGACGGCGCGCTTGGCGCGCGCAACGTCCCCGTTTTTGTCGAGGAAGTAGATGTACGAGGAGTCCATCTCCGCGCCGACCGCTGCGACGCGTTCCGGCTTGCCCTTCGGCTTGCCGGGGCGCTTGCGCGGCACACGCCACACGTCGCCCTTCTTGATGTAGTACATGTAGTTCGAATCGCGTTTGATTCCGAGCTTTGCGACCTTTTGGGCCATTTGAATTACCCTCCGTACGAGTGGCGTCGTCGAAACGGGGACGACGGGGCTCACCCTACTCGACGGGTCTGACATCCAATCCGGATCGGTCTCCGACGGGGACGCACACGATCACCTGGCTCTCCGACGGCCCGTCGAGCGGCTCCCGGGCGAACCCGCCGTAACGCGCCTCGACCGCGAAGCCGTTGGCGGCGAGCAGCGCCTCGAGTTCCGCCGGGAAGTACTTGCGCTGGGCGAGCCGGACGACCGACGGGCGCGCGGGGCCGTCCGTCTCGTCCAGCGGCCGATAGTACAGTCGGATGAAGGCGATCTGGCTGATCGGATCGTAGACGTGGTTGGTGGTGTACTCGACGCGGGCGCCCGTGCGGGGATCGGTGAATCGCGTGCGCGCCCACCGCTTGCGGGGGTCGCGCGTGAGCCACTGCAGGTCGGGGTTTTGCACGTCGAACGCGAAGCGACCGCCGGGGGCGAGGTGCGCGCGCACGCACGACAGGCAGGCGGCGAGGTCCACACGGGTGTAGAGGTGCTCGATCGAGTTGAACGCGCTCACGATCAGCGAGAACCGGCGGCGCAGGGCGAATCTTCGCATGTCGGCGCGGACGAACTGCACGCGTTGGCGTGCCGCGCGTCCGAGCCGACCGGCGCGCTCGGCGGCTCGCGCGAGCATCGGCGCGGCAAGGTCGATCCCGACGACTCGCCGTCCGTCGCGCGCGAGCGGCAGGGTGACGCGCCCGCTGCCGCAGGCCAGGTCCAGCACGTCCTCGGCGCGCAGGTCCCGGGCGAGCTGACGGTAGAAGTTCACGTCCGCGCGCCGGCGGCGGTACTCGTAGTCGTAGAGCACGGCGTCGGCGTAGTGCTCGCGCGTGGCGGCGTCGAGGTCGAACTCGCCGGACTCGTCGAGCTTGCGCGCGGGCCGCGGGTCGGAGGGAAAGCGCGCCACGCGTCACGCCTCGGGCCGGTCGGGCGCGCGGTCGGACGGCCGATCGATCGCCTGTGGCGGCAGCCGATTCAAACCAGCGCGACCTACGATGCGTCGCCGTCGGCGCCGCGCGCGACGGCGTCGGCGATGGCGTCGGCGGCCGCTTCTGCGACGGCGCGGCTCCGCCGGCGACGTCGGCCGCCTCGGCGGCGCCGCCGCCGCTTGCGTTCGGTGGTCTCGGCGTCGGGGCGCCCGTGCGCGCCGTCGCGCAGCCGCCGCCACCGCTCCACGTCGTCGAGCAGCAGTTCGCGCGCGCGCGCGAACAGCTCGTACAGTGCCAGCGCCTCGTCGAAGTAGTCGCGGCGCACGAGCGTCATCGGCCGCCCGCGCCGCCGCTTCGACGGCACCAGGCGGCGCAGCGCCAACACGACCTGACGGGCCCGCTCGGCGTCGCGCCGGGCGATGTGCAGCTCCGCGACGAGCGGCTGCACGAGCTGCAGGACGCGCTCGTTCGCTTCGATCGGGCGGACCCCCTGGGCGAGCACGTCGTCGGCGACGAACGGCGCGATCAGCGCGGCGAGCAGCAGGGCGTTGGTCGGGTCGCGACCGTCGCGCACGAAGTCGTCGACGGCGTCGAGCATGCGCCAGGCGGCCGCACGGCGCTCGCGCAGGTCGGCCGGATCGAACGGCAGCTCCGGCGGGCTCGTGCCGGCATCCCGGTCGCCGCCGAAGTCGTCGTCCTCCTCGCCGTTGAACAGGCCGGTCTCGTCGTCGACGTCGTCCAGATCGGCGGCAGCGGCGTAGCCGCCCAGCAGCGCCGCGAGATGAGGCGACAACGTCGCGGCGACGCCGGTCTCGACGAGCAGCTCCATCGACCTTCGCGCGGCGCCGCCGCGCAGCAGCCGGTAGAACTCTTCGAGGACGCGAGGAGCAGCGCACTTGTTGATCTCTTCGCGGTGGCGGACGAGGGCCGCGTACGTCACCGGCTCGATGCTGAATCCGAGGCGCGCAGCAAACTTGATGGCTCGCAGGATGCGCACCGGATCTTCCCGAAAGCGGATGTCGGGATCCCCGATGGTGCGGATGACGCGCGCTTCGAGGTCGGCCATGCCGCCGACGTGATCGATGACCGATTCGGTCTCGACGTCGTAAAACAGGCCGTTGATGGTGAAGTCGCGGCGGCGCGCATCTTCGGTCTCCGACCCGAACACGTTGTCGTGCCGGATCAGCAGCTCGCCGTCTTCGTCGTCGGCGTCCTGGCGCGGATTCGCCCGGAACGTCGACGTCTCGATGATCTTTTGGCCGAAGAAGATGTGCGCCAGTCGGAAACGCCGGCCGATGATGCGGCAGTTGCGGAACAGGGCGCGGATCTCGCGCGGGGTCGCGCTGGTGGACACGTCGAAGTCTTTCGGGGTCCGGCTCAGCAGCAGGTCGCGGACGCAGCCGCCGACGAGGTACGCCTTGTAGCCCGCTTTGTTCAGGCGGCGGACGACCTTCTCGGCATCGGGATCGATGGAGTCGCGGGGAATGCTCATTTTTCAGATAGGCCAGGCAGGCGTCGGCGCGCGCGCGCCGATCCGTCGCGCTTCCACTATACACATGCGACTGGCACGCGCGGGCGCCGCGGCCGGCGGCACACCGCGGGCAAAAAAAGACCGCGGCGGCCGCTGGGGGGGAAGGCCTGCCGCGGTCGGCCAGCAACGCTCTCGCGTGCGGCTCCTTGTTGTGCCCCTATCATACCCCTTCGCCGTGGGGACACAAGGGGAAATTTTAGCGTGCGCGGAAAAATACAAAATATGTGTCAAATCAGCGGCTTACAACGCAAGCAAGTCCAATGGTTATAACAAATGCAGTAAGGCTCGCAACAATTTCTTGGGGGATTCGCGATCGGCGGGGATTCGTGCGCGCCGTGGCGGGGATTCGTGCGCGCCGGGGCCGGGGACGCCCCGTCGAATCGCGCCGGGGCGTCGTCAGCGCCCGCCGCGACGTTCCGCTGCCGCTCCGCCGCGGGGCCCGACATCCGTCGCGTCACGGGGCGTTTCGCCGCGCAGGCGCGCGACCGCCGCCGCAGGGGGAGGCCCGCCGAGGAACGCGCGGCGGCTCCCCGCGCCGGTCAGCGGCGGTCCAGGGCGATCGCTTCCCATGGATCGAACCGGTCGGGGGCGTCGGGACCGACGACCAGCACGTCGTCGCGGATCAGCGGCACA
>RFGE01000364.1 GCA_003696105.1 Deltaproteobacteria bacterium
CCGGGTTGCGCGAACGCGCGAGTTGGTGCTCTGGCCGCCCGCCAAGTTTGCGGCTATCCTCGCGATTCGGTGAATCGGAAGCACACGTTGTCCCTGATCGCCGCGGCCGCCGCCGCGCTCGCAGGTGCGGCCGCCCACGCCAAGCCTCCCGAAATCTTTCCGCTTTCCAACGTCCGCCGCGGGCAGCGCGGCTACGGGTTGTCGACCTTTTCGGGCACGGAACCGACGCGCTGGGAGTTCGAGGTGATCGGCGTCCTGCGCAACTTCCGGCCGAAAATGGACGTCATTCTCGTCAAGTCGGACGACCCGAAGATGCAGGACAGCGGGTTTTGGCGGGGCATGTCGGGCAGCCCGCTGTTCATCGACGGCAAGCTGGCGTGTGCGTTCTCCTATGCGTTCACCTTCAACAAGAAGCCGATCGGCGCGTGTACACCGATCGAGTACATGATCGCCGAGGGGTTGCACGCGCCGGTGCGCGCGCGCCGCGACGGTCGCGCGGGCCGGCAGGCGCGCGCGGCGCCGCGTTGGATCGCCCCCGCGGCAGCCGCCGACGACGACTGGCGCGCGATCGCGCCGGACGGGTCGGTCCAGGCCGCGCTCGCGTCACTCGGCGCCCCGCGCGCGCCGTGGCTCCTGTCGGCGCCGCTGCCGCCGGCACCGTCCGTGTCCACCCGCCCCGATCCGGCCGATCCCGAGGGCATCGTGCCCGCCGCGATCCCGCTGGCGATCGGCGGCCTCACCGGGCCGGCGTACGAGCGCGCCAAAGACCTGTTTGCGCCCTACCCGGTCGAACCGATGCGCGCCGCGGGGGCTGGCCGGGCCGACGACGGGCCGCGCTCGTTCCGGCTCGGCTCGCCGATCTCGGTGCTGCTGTCGCGCGGCGACGTGAGCATGGCCGCGACCGGAACCGTGTCGTACGTCGACGGCGACAAAGTCCTGGCCTTCGGTCACCCGTTTTTCGAGCAGGGCGAGTTCTACGCGCCGGTCACCGCCGCCGAGGTCCACGTCGTCATTCCGTCGCAGGTGAGCGCGTTCGTCATCGCCAGCCCGCTGCGCGAACTCGGCAGCCTCGTGCAGGACCGGTTGCCCGCGATCATGGCCGACACGAGCCTCCGCAACCGGATGATTCCGATGTCGGTGCTCGTCGAAGCCGACGCCGGCGGCACCCGGCAGCGAGGCGAGCTGCACGTCGAACTGCTCAACAACAAGTTCCTCACCGCGCCGCTCGCGGGGCTGATGGCGATGAACGCGATCAGCCGATTCCTGCCCGACCGCGACCACGCGACCGTCAAGATGGTGTCCACCGTCCGGGTCAAGGGCTACGACGAGCCGCTGTCGTTCGTGGACTACCTGCACGCTCCGGACGGCGCCGGCAGCGTGATCGGCGGCGCGCGCGGCTTGCGCGTGCTGGTGCCGCTGTTGTTCAACCCGTTCGCCCCGGTGGAGATCGAGTCGATCGACATCCGCGCGTCGATCCAGTTCGCCGCGAACTACGGCAACATCGAAGCGATCAAGCTGCCGGCCGCCGAACTCGTGCCCGGCGAGCGCAACCATGTCGACGTCGTACTCGAGGGCTACGAGGGCGCGCGCTACACCCAGCGCATCGAATTCGACGTACCGGAGCGACTCGCCGGCTCGATCGTCAAGCTCGAGGTCGTCCCCGGAGATGCCGCGCCGGTCGACGCCGCTCCGCCGAAGACGCTGGACGACCTCGTGGCCGCGCTGCGCAAGCTGTTGCCGGGCACCGTGTTCGCGGTCACGCTCTACACCGCGGAGTCGGGTGTCGCGATCGACGGGAAACTGATCCACGACCTGCCCGACAGCGCGCTCGACCGACTGCGCACCGGATCCCGCACCCAACGCGCGGCGGCATACCGCCCGATCTACCGCACGACGGCTCCGTCGAGCCGCGTGATCAACGGAGGCAAGAGCCTCCTGGTCAAAGTCGCTGACAAGGCAGACGAGTAGGAGACGCACGTGAACGCATCGAACCGCGCCCGCACGGCGCTGTTGGGGTTGGCGGTCGGCGCGGCGATCGCGCTGCCGCATCGCGCGCCCGCCGTCGTCACGTCGATCTGGGTGGTCGACTCGTACAAACAGTGGAACGAAGGCGAAGGCGACAACGTCCTCATCACCTCCGAGGGCGAAATTCGCCCCGGTTGGAAGACGCACCGCATCGAGCTGGAAGCCGACGCCGTGTGGTCCGCCGCGCGCGCGCCCGACGGCAGCCTGCTGCTCGGCACCGACGACCGCGGCGCGATCGTGCGCGTCCGCGGCGACAAGGTGACGAAGCTGGCGGCGATCGACGGTGCCATCGCCATCGTGGCGCTCGCGGTCGGCCCGCGCGGCGCCGTATACGCCGGCACGATGCCCGGCGGCGAGGTGTGGCGAGTCGACGCGGCGACCGGCAAGGCATCGCGCCTCGCGGACCTGCCCGACGCCGAGACCGTGTGGGCGCTCGCGGTCGCGCCCGACGGCAAGACCGTCTACGCCGGGACCGGCCCGGACGGCAAGCTGTTCGCGGTCGACGCCGCGAGCGGCAAGGCGACGGTCGCGTTCGAGTCCAAGGACAAGCGGGTGATGGCCTTGGCAATCGCCGACGACGGCGCGGTGTGGCTCGGCACGTCGGACAAGGCGCTCGTGTTCCGCTACGACCCGCGCACGCGCACCGCACGCGCGATGGCCGACTTCGACGGCAACGAGGTGACGGCGCTGGCCGCCGCGCCGGGCGGCGTCGTTGCGATCGCAAACGAATTCGCCGAACCGACCGGCACCGGCGCACGCACCGCGCGGGCCGCCGCCAAGGGCACGGAAAAGGAGAAGAGGCGCGAGGCCGGACAAAAACCGGATCGGCCGAAGGTGGGCGCGGCGCCGGGTGCGGACAAAGAGGAGCCGACCAACGCGAAGCTGCCGCGCAAGGGCGCACGCAAGGGCAAGGGCGCCCTGTACCGCATCGGCAACGACGGCCAGCTCGAACAGCTCCACGCGCTCACCGCGACCTACTTCGCGTCGGTCGCGGTCGGGCCGGACGGCGCCGTGTTCGCCGGCGCGGGCGACAAGGGGCGCATCTATCTGGTCGACGCGCGCGACGCCGTGTCGACGGCGTTCGACGTCCGCGAACGGGTCGTGTCGCACATCGTAGTCGACGGCGACCGCATCGCGTTCGCCACCGCGGACGGCGCCGCGCTGTACCGAGCGACGGGAGCCGCGTCGGACGCCGTCTACACGTCGGACGTCCAGGACACCGGCGCGTCGTCGCGGTTTGGCCGCATCGCGTGGCACGCGACCGGGGATGTGGTCGTCGAGACGCGCACCGGCAACACGGCCGATCCCGACATTGGCTGGAGCCGGTGGGCCGCGCCCAAGCAGATCGCGCGCGCGGGCGGCGAAGCGCGCGGCGGGCGGATCGCCAGTCCACCCGGTCGCTACGTCCAGTTCCGCGTCAAGTTCACCGGCGATCGCGACGCCGTCGTGCGCTCGGCGCGCATCTACCACGTACCGCGCAACCGGCCGACCCGCATCAAGTCGATCCGCGTTGGAACCGAAACCAAGCGCGTGGTCACGAACAAAGACGTAGTCAAGCCGCGCAGCCCGATCGTGACGATCTCGTGGAAGGTCGATAACCCGGACGGCGACGAGACGGCGTACACGATCGACGTGCGGCGCGAGGGCGACGTGCGGTGGCGCCGGCTCGTAACCAAGAACGGCCGGCCGATCACG
>RFGE01000365.1 GCA_003696105.1 Deltaproteobacteria bacterium
ACGGTGGCGCCCTCCTCGTAGGACACGCACTGCGCCGACAGCTGCAGCGCGAACACCGCGAACACGGCGCGGGCGACCCGGCCGGTGCGGCTACAGGTCACGCGTGACCCCCACCGCCACGATCGCGCCCTCGTCGTGGCGACCGTACAGCGCGTTGACTGCCGGGATGCGGACGTAGGCGTGCACGACCACGTCGGTGATCGGGCTGTAGATCACCTGCGGGGTCACGAACGCGATGAACCCGCCGGTGTCGTCCTCGACCTCGCCCGCCTCGGTCGTGACCGCGTCCCACCGCGCGTCGACGCCGAGCCGGTAGCCGAACCGCGGCGACGGCTGAAACTGCGCCGCCACCGTCGCGCGCAGCGACCGCCCGGCGCGCACGTCGCGGTAGCCGGTGCCCGGGAGCACCGCCAGCGCGCTGGCGTACGCGGACCACGGATCGCGAAAGTACCCGTAGGACGCGCCCACCGCAGCGTCGACCGAGCCGGTGCCGGGCTGTGACTCGATGCGAAACAGGTCCGTGCCCACGGGCGTGTCGAGCTCGGGCCCGGTCGGCAGCTTGACCCGGGCGTCGAGGCCCACCAGGTGTCGCGGCGAGAACGCCCGGTCGCGCCACACGTAGGTGCGCGCGCGCAGGTCGGCGTCGCCGAGGCCGAGCGCGCGCTCGCGGGCGCCGTTGACGTGGGTGACGTCGACGTGAACGAGTGGCACCGTGGCCGACAGCGACAGCCACCACCGCGGCAGGTAGGCGACGGCCAGGTCGAGCCGCCGCTCGGACAGCCGCAGCTCGTCCACGCCCGACACGCCGATCGTGTCGGTGCGGTGACGCAGCTCACCCGACAGCCGGAGCCGGCCCGCGAACGGTTTGCCCAGCCCCATGGTCGTGAGCGTCGGGTCGCCGCACTCGCACACCGCGCACGCGCGCGCGTCGCTCGCGGGCGCGACGACCGCCGCCGCGCCAACGAGCGCGAGCATCGCCGGTGTCCACCGCATCACCTCGTTGGATAGCCGAGCGCGGCGCGACGTGCCTGCGGCATGATGTCGCGGCGCGGCGGAGCGACGTGCCTGCGAAATGATCTCGCGGCGCGGCGGAGCTCCGATCGCGGGCAAGGCAGCCGCCGCCGGCACGGCTTGACGCCCGGCATCGAAACCGCGACGACCGCAGCAAGTGAGTCGGCTTGCCGCGCCAACGTGCGTCCGCCGCCAGCGAATGCGAACGTGGTTACCGGTTCGTCGTCCGCCGACGTCGCGCAGCGGTAGCGCGTCAGCCCGCGACGAGCCGAGTGCGCCCACGCCGGCTGAGTCCCGAACGAGGCTCGTTCGCTGCGGCGCGAATCAACCTCGGTGTGGTCTTTGGGACTGCGCGCCCCGAACCCGGCCACGCCGTGCAGCACCGTGCGCCGGCGAAGCCCTCCTTGCGCAGGCGCTCGACCAGCGCGACGTACAGCGGTTGGCGGTGCTATCGGTCCGACTCGCCGATGAACACCCGCGCCAACACCTGCTCTCCGTCCAGGACGCGCATCGCCTTCCTCCGTGCAGAATCAGCCCAGCAGCCAGCGGGCCGTCGCCCAGCCGAGCAGCGACGCCGCCAGACAGCCGACCACCGTGACCGCCACGTTGACCGCGGCGAGCAGCGGGCTGCCGTCCTGAACCAGCCGCATCGTCTCGTAGCTGAACGTCGAGTAGGTCGTGAACCTGCCCATGACGCCGGTGGTGAGCGCCAGGCGCGCGGCCGGCGACATCGCGGACGCCTCGACGCCGGCGAACATCAGCGCCGCGAGCACGAACGACCCGATCGCGTTGACCGCCAGGGTCCCGTAGGGAACCCCGGCCCGAGCGCACGCAGCGCCCAGCCGGACACGAGCTAGCGCGCGCCGCCGCCGGCCGCGCTGCCGAGGCATAGCCAGAGAAATCGCTCCACCCGTCGCGGCCGCGCCACCTTAGCACGCGGGGCGCGACCGCGTGGCGGCCGTCAGTGATGCGCGGCGCCGGTGTCGGGGCAAAACCGCTCGAACGACACACCCGAGTCGCGCAGCGCGCCGATCGCCAGCGCCGTCGCGCTCATCGGCCAGGTCAGCGGTGCCGCGCAGCGCCCGGTCACGTGGCAGATCGAGTACGCAGTGTTCACCGCCCGGCGCAGGTAGCCGTCGCCGGGGTCGCCGAACTCGATCACGCAGTCTCGTTCGCCGTCGACGTCGGGCCAGCCGGCGGGGCACTCGGCGCCGTCGTGGTGGTCGACCAGCCGCACCTGCATCTTTTTGACGAAGAACATCCGCGTGTTGCGAAGCTCGTCGTAGGCGCGCCGGATCGCGCGCTTGTACGGCCGCCAGTAGCCCTCGGTGATCGATCCTTCGATCGGCAGCGGATCCGGCAGCAGGTCGACGCCCAGCGACACGCCCATCGTGAACCCGTACACGCCGTCGGGAGGGGCGAGGACCTCGGATGGCGCGATGAACCCGTCGCCGTCGCGGTCGACCGCGCTCACGTACGCGCCGGGGTCCAGGCTCACGTAGTCGTCGAGCAACGGCAGACCGATCTCGGCGGTCGCGGTCACGAAGTAGCCGTCCCAGTCCGACACCCCGTGCTCGAACCCGAACGCCGCGCCGACGTAAGCCTGCGCCGAGGCCCCGACGCCCGGCGCGCCGATGCCGGCGCCCGCGTAGCGCGACACGGTCATCTGCTGGTGGTACAGGTCCCAGACGAAGTCGACGCCGCCGAACCCGACGCCGGCGCCGAGCACGCCCTCGCCCTCGACGCCGACGACCAGCCCCATGCGCAGCGCGTCGTCGCCGAACTCGCCCAGCGGTCCGAGCAGCGCACACGGGTCGATGTCGAGCCCGAACAGGTCGGCCTTGCCGGCGCCGAATTCGTCCTGAAACCGCGCGAACTCGTCGGCGAACGCGTCCTTGGCGTCGGCGCCGTCGCCGGTCGCCGTCGCGCACCCGGTCGCGGCCGCCGCCATGGCGACCAGGGTCCCCACCAGCGTTGTCTTCGCAGCCATGTCCGGTGCTCGCAGCAACCGGTGTACCAGGTGTAACGCGACGAGATGACTGGGTGGCGACCGGCAACTCGGCTTGCCAGGCAGCCGATGCGACCGGTCCGAGGGCCGCGCCGACTACCGGACCCGCCCGGCGCTCGCCGGTCGCCACGCTCCCAGCGGGCCGGCCGCCTCGCGCAGCCGCGCGAGTGCCTTGACCTCGATTGGGCGGATCCGCTCGCGGGTGAGGTCGAAGTCGCGGCTGATCGCCGTGAGCGTGCGGCCGCCGCGGCCGTCGAGTCCGAACCGCAGCCGCACGATGCATCGCTCGCGCTCGGGCAGCGCCGCCAGCGCCGGGCCGCCACCGCCGCGGCCAGGTCGCGGTCGCGCACCGCCGCGTCCGGCGGTGGCGTCGCGGTGTCGGCGACGAGGTCGGCCCACGTCGCGCGACCGTCGTCGCCGATGGGGGGCGGGCGGCGGCGCCGAGTCGGTGGCGGCGGCGCGAGCACCCGGCGGCGGTCGCCACCGCGGCCGCGAGCACCCGCCGGAAATCAACCCGGGTGGGGGCGCCGGGGCCGGATCGAAATCAACCCGGGTAAGGGCGCCGCAATCAACCCGAGTAGGGGCGCCGCAATCAACCCGGGTGGGGGCGCCGGGGCCGCGCCGCCAGCGCCGGGCCGCCACCGCCGCGGCCAGGTCGCGGTCGCGCACCGCCGCGTCCGGCGG
>RFGE01000366.1 GCA_003696105.1 Deltaproteobacteria bacterium
CCGCGGTGTGCCCGCCCGGCGGCGCCTCCGCGGTGTGCCCGCCCGGCGGCGCCTCCGCGGTGTGCCCGCCCGGCGGCGCCAACGACGCCACGCCCTGCCGAATCGTGGCTTCCCCGTCCACCACGCCGGCCGGCGCGGCGCCGCCGTCGGTGCGCGACCGCAGGTCGAGCATGGCGGTCTCCGCTTCCGCCAGGGGCGCCACGTCGAGGAGCTGCTCGAGTTCGACGTCCTGTGTCGGCTCCTGCTCGAACCGTTGGCTGCCTTCGGCGGCGGCCATCAGCTCGCGAATCTGGGCGCCCGGCATCGCGCGCGTCGCCTCGTCGTCGAACGCCGGCCCGAGCGCACCCGGCCCCGCCCCACCCGGCCCCAGCCCGACGCCGGTGAACCCCGCCGCCGTTTCGATCCGCAAGATCGTCGCCTCCTGGGCGAACGCTGCATCGTCGCCGCTGCGCCGGGCGAGGCTGAGAATCCGCGCCAGTTCGATCGCCGGATCGCCCGCGGTCGTCAGCGCGGAATAACGATAGCTGCGCAGCGCCGCGCTCAGTTCTCCGGCGGTCTGATATCGGTCCTCCGGCCGCACCGCGATCGCGCGCCGCACGATCGCTTCGAGTTCCGACGGCATGTCGGGATCCAGATCGCGCGGGCGCGGGATCTGCCCCGCGCGGACCGCTTGCAGCGCGTCGACGTCGTTGAGCGCCGAGAACACGCGCCGGCCCGAAATCATCTCGAGCAACACGATGCCGAGCGAAAACACGTCGCTGCGCCCGTCCACCGGGCGATTGTCGGCTTGCTCGGGCGAGATGTAGGCGAACTTGCCGCGCACGCCGTGGTGACCGGTCACGTCTTCCATGCGCTTGGCGATTCCGAAGTCGGTCAGCTTGACCTCTCCGTTGCGCGACAGCAGTACGTTCGACGGCGATACGTCCCGATGCACCAGGCGCAACGGCCGCCCGGCGCTATCGGTCGCACGGTGGGCGAAGTCGAGCGCGTCGGCGATCTCGGCGGCGATGTGCAGGCTCAAGTGCGCCGGCAACCGCTTGCCCCGCTCCTCGAGCGCCTCGAGCAGCGCGCGCAGGTCGCTGCCGGGCACGTACTCCATCACCAGGAAGTACTGGCCGTCGTCCCCGAGCCCGACGTCGAAGATCTGTACGATGTTGCGGTGACGCAACTGCGACAGGGTATTGGCCTCCGCGATCAACATCTGGACGAACCGCTCGTCCTGGCTCAGGTGCGGTAGGATGCGCTTGATCGCGACCGGCTTTTCGAAGCCGCCGCCGGCGATGGCCCGGCCGCGAAAGATCTCCGCCATCCCGCCGACGCCGATCCGGTCGAGCATCTCGTACCGCGTCATGGCTTGTGCTACAGCCTAACACAGCGTGCTCGCAGCCATCCTCGCGGACCAGGTCGCGCGCCGGGCCACTCCCGGCGGCGTATTGATCGCCGCGGACGCGGGGGTCGTCACCGACCGCATCGCGTTTGGCCGCACCCACTGGGAGGACCGCCCGGACATCGGGCCGCCGCGGCCGGTGACCGTCGACACCCCGTACGACCTCGCGTCGCTCACCAAGCCGATCGCGACCGTCGGCTGTCTGATGCAGTTGGTAGCCCGGGGCGACGTCGACTTGGACGCGCCGGTCCGCCGCTGGCTACCCGAACTGGCTCCCGACGGCGCCGCGCGCGCCCGCGTGCGCGACCTGCTGTGTCACTCGTCCGGCCTGCCGGCGCACCTGCCGTTCTACCGGCAACTGTGCGCGGGCGAGCGCGACGGCACGGCGTCGGCGCGCGACGCGCTCGTCGCGATGGCCGCTCGCACGCCGCTTGCCTACGCACCCGGCACGCGGGCGGTCTACAGCGACCTCGGGTTCATTCTTCTCGGCGCTCTAGTTGAAAGAGCAACCAACGAGCGCCTCGACCGCGCCGCGCGACGCCTCGTGTTCGAACCGCTCGGCATGCGCTCGGCGCGGTTTGCCGATCTTCTTGCCGGCGAGCAGATCGCCGGCGCGCCGCCCACCGAGGAGTGCCCGCACCGCGGTCTCGTATGCGGCCGCGTCCACGACCAGAATGCGTACGCCGCGGGAGGAATCTGCGGCCACGCCGGGCTGTTCGCTGCCGCCGACGACGTCGCCGCCTTCGCAGCCGCGGTCCTCGGCGCGCGACCGGGGTTCGACCGCGCGGTCGTCGACGCGTTTCTGGCGCGCAGTCCGGTCCCGGGGTCGACGTGGCGGTACGGGTGGGACACGCCGTCGCCCGAACCCGGCGCGTCGCAAGCCGGCGATCGGTGGCCGCGCACGTCCGGGTTTGGCCACACCGGCTTCACCGGCACTGCCATGTGGCTCGACCGCGTGACCGGCCGATTCGCCGTGCTGCTCACCAACAGCATCCACCCGCGCGTGCAACAGCCGGTCACCAAGGCGATGCGGCGCGAGGTCATGGACGCGGTCGTCGCCCGCCTCGACGAGCTCGCGCACTGACGGGCCGAACGATTCGGCACCGCGGGCCGACCCCCCC
>RFGE01000367.1 GCA_003696105.1 Deltaproteobacteria bacterium
ATTTCATCGACGATCAAGACGGATGCGGCTGACATCCCGACCTCTCTGGCAATGCCGTCACGGCGTACGAATCAATGCATAGGTATCGATCTGGATAGCAGGTTTGGCCGGCGCGCGAAACCGATTTCGCAGACATCCTGCGGCGGCCCCGGTCGCGCGGGCGCGGACGGCGTCGCCGTCGCTTGCAGTTGCGCGCGAATGGCGGTAGGCAGGGGGCGGAGCGCAACATGCCGTGGTGGAGTCGCAACCGCGACGGGCTCACGACCGAGTCCGCGCAAAAAAAGTCGGTCCCCAAGGGGATCGCCAGCAAGTGCGAGGCGTGCGGTGAGATCCTGCTGGAGCGCGATCTCGCCGACAATCTCTACGTCTGCCCCGCGTGCGACCACCACATGCGGATGCCGACGCCGCTGCGGATGGCGCTGATGCTCGACGAGGGCTCGTTCGTGGAGGCAGACCAGGGCCTGCGCAGCACCGATCCCCTGGGCTTCCGCGTCGACGGCAAGCGCTACCGCGACCAGCTCAAGGCCCAGGCCCGCAAGGCGGGCGAGGGGGACGCCTACCGCAGCGGGACGGCCACGATCGATGGCTACCCGGTCGAGGTCGGGTTCTTCGTGTTCGAGTTCATGGGCGGGTCGATGGGCTCGGTCGTCGGCGAGAAGATCGCCCGCCAGTTCGAGCGCTCGCTCGCGACGGGCCACCCGTCGATCGTGTTCTCGGCGTCCGGCGGCGCTCGGATGCAGGAGGGCGTGCTGTCGCTGATGCAGATGGCCAAGACGTCCGCCGCGCGGTCTCGCCTGCGCGAGGCGCACGTGCCGTACATTTCGGTGCTGCTGCACCCGACGACCGGCGGCGTCGCCGCGTCGTTTGCGATGCTCGGCGACATCATCCTGACCGAGCCGAAGGCGCTCATCGGCTTCGCCGGACCGCGCGTGATCGAGCAGACGATCCGCCAGAAGCTGCCCGAGGGATTTCAGCGCGCCGAGTTCCTGCTCGAGCACGGCATGGTCGACGCGGTCGTGCCGCGCGCGCAGCTCAAGCCGACGCTCGGCCGCATCCTGCGCTGGTTCGGCCGGCGCAACGGCCAGTGACGTCCGCGGCGCGCACCGGCGGTCTTCGGCGCGACGCGACCGCCCGCTACCGCGCGGTACTCGACCGCCTGTACCGGGCGCGCCGCGCCGGCGTCCGCTTCGACCTCGACCGCGTGCGCGCGCTGCTCGAGCGCCTCGGCGCGCCGCAGGCGAAGGTCGGTCGCATCGCGCGCATCGGCGGCACGAACGGCAAGGGCTCGGCCGTCGCGTTCGCCGAGGCGATCGCGCGCGCGAGCGGTCTGCGCACCGGCGCGTTCACGTCGCCGCACCTGTCGCGGTTTGCCGAGCGATTCCGGATCGACGGCGCGCCGGCGGCCGACGATGCGGTGGCGGACGCCGCCGAGCGCGTGTTCGCGGCGGCCGGCGATCGCTACACGTTCTTCGAGTTGGCGACCGCGATCGCCCTGTGTGCGTTCGCGGACGCGGGCGTCGACGTGGCGCTGCTCGAGGTCGGCATGGGCGGCCGCCTCGACGCGACCAACGCCGTGTCGGCCGACGTGTCCGCCGTCACCGGCGTGGCCCTCGACCACCAGGCGTATCTGGGGACGACCCTCGCCGCGATCGCCCGCGAGAAGGCCGGCATCTTCGAGCCCGGGCGCCCGGCGATCGTCGGCCGGTGCGGGGAGCCGGCCGGCGAGCCGCTGCTCGAGATCGCGGCGCGCCAGGCGGGCGCGCGGCTGATTCGGGCTCCGGCGTCGACGCCCGGCGACTGGCCGCTCGGCCTGGCCGGGGCGCACCAGCGCGCGAATGCGGCGGTCGCGGTGGAGGTCGTGCGCGCGCTTGCGGCGCCCGACGCCGCCGCGATCCGCGCCGGGCTGGCGGCGGCCCGGTGGCCCGGCCGCCTCGAACGCATCGCGGACGATCCGCCGGTCGTGGTCGACGGCGCGCACAACCCGCACGCCGCGCGCGCGATCGCCGGCGAGGTCGCCTATGACGTGCTCGTGCTGGGGGCCGCGCGCGACAAGGACATCGCGGGCATCGCCGCGCCGCTGGTCGCCCGGGCGCGGGCGGTCGTGTGCACCGAGGCCGGGCCGGCGGACCGCGCCGCGCCCGCGGCGCAGGTGGCTGCCGCCGCCGCGCGCGCCGGCGCAGCGCCGGTCGAGGTCGAGCCGGACCCGCGCCGGGCGGTGGACCGGGCGCGCGCGCGCGCACACACCGGCGTGCTGGTGGCCGGTTCGCTGTTCGTCGTCGGCGCGGTGCGGCGTCACCTGCTCGACGAGCCGGCCGACCCCATCGACTGCGCCGAGCGGATGTGAGGCCCGCGCTCGCGGGACGCCGCCGGCGGTTTGTTGCCCCGGGCGGCGGCGCGCGCGTAGGATCGGGCCATGCGGGGATACACGGGCCACGCGGGCCGAATGGCGGTCGCGCTCGGGCTGGCGGCGGCCCTGGCGGCGCCGGCGGCCGCGCAAGACGCCGGCGAGGCACAGCAGGACGAAGGCGATGCGGCCAGCGCGCCGGCGCCGGACGCGGCGCACAAGGAGGGCCAGTACACGGGGGTCGTGCCGGGGCATGCGCCGCCTCTCCGGCGGCCGACCCGGCGGCCGATCGCGACCTGGATCGGGTTTCAGCCGACCGCCGACGGCTCGCGGCTGTTCGTCCAGCTCACGCGCGACACCGAGTTCCACCAGCAGGTCGCCGGCGACACGTTGGTCGTGACGATCGAGGGCGCCCGCTTCGGCTCGCGCAACGTTCGGCGGCGCCTCGACACGCGGTTCTTTCCGACGCCGGTCCGCGAGGTGGTGCCGAAGCCGGCGCCTCGGCGCGGCAAGCGACGCGCCGGCATCGCGCTGCACATCGCGTTCAAGGCGCCGGGGCAGGCGCGGGAGGCGGCCGCCCGGCTCGAGGCCGCGCCGGACGGCTACCACTATCTGTTTCTCGATTTCGGCCCGGGCGAGCCGGCGGCGGCGCCGTAGCGCCTACGCCACCGGGATGCCCGGCGCGGGAAACCGCGCGCACATCTCGCGCACCTCGCCCGCGACGCGCGCCGCGAGCGCCTCGTCCGCCGGCGCCGACACCACCGCGTCGATCCAGGCGGCGATCTGGCGCATCTCGTCCGGCCCCATGCCGCGGGACGTGACGGCCGGCGTGCCGAGCCGGATGCCCGACGGGTCGAACGGCTTGCGCGGGTCGAACGGCACGCTGTTGTAGTTGAGCACGATCCCCGCGCGGTCGAGCGCCTGGGCGGCGACCTTGCCGGGCACGCCCTTGTTGGTGAGGTCGCACAGGATGAGGTGGTTCTCCGTGCCGCCGGCGACGAGCTGGTAGCCGCGTTCGACCAGCGCGGCCGCCAGCGCCTTCGCGTTGTCGACGACCTGGTGCGCGTAGGCGCGGAACGCGTCGGTCGCCGCCTCGCGCAGCGCGACCGCGATCGCCGCGGTCGTGTGGTTGTGCGGCCCGCCCTGCAGGCCCGGAAACACCGCCCGGTCCATCGCCTTCTTGTGGACCTCGCGGCACAGGAACATGCCGCCGCGCGGCCCGCGCAGCGTCTTGTGCGTCGTCGTCGTCACCACGTCGGCCACCGGGACCGGCGACGGATGCGCGCCACCGGCGACCAGGCCCGCGATGTGCGCGATGTCGGCGACGAACACCGCGTCCACCTCGCGCGCGATCTCGGCGAACGCGGCGAAGTCGATCCGCGTCGGGATCGCCGTCCCGCCGGCGAACAGCACCTTGGGGCGCTCGCGCCGCGCCAGGTCGCGCACCTCGTCGTAGTCGATGCGCAGCGTGTCCCGGCGCACGCCGTACTGCACGGCGCGGAAGTATTTGCCCGTGATCGACACGTTCCAGCCGTGGGTGAGGTGGCCGCCGGCCGGCAGCGCCATGCCCATGACCGTGTCGCCCGGCTGCAGGAACGCCAGGTACACCGCGAGGTTGCACGGCGACCCGGAGTAGGGCTGGACGTTGGCGTGCTCGGCGCCGAACAGCGCCTTGGCGCGGTCGACCGCGAGCGTCTCGATCTGGTCGATGTACTGCTGTCCCTCGTAGTAGCGGCGGCCGGGGTAGCCCTCGCTGTACTTGTTGGTGAGCACCGACCCGGTCGCCTCCAAGACGGCGAACGACACGTAATTTTCCGACGGGATGAGCCGGATCGAATCGCGCTGGCGGCGCTGTTCGGCGGCGATGAGGTCGGCGAGGTCGGGGTCGGTCGCGCGCAGTGCGGTCGTCATGCGCGGCAGTGTAAACCCGTGCGGCCGACCGGAGCACGCCCCGGCGCGCTCCGTTTCGGCCGCGCGCGGTGCACAGCGGCGCGGGTTCGTGCCACTCTTGGCGGGCATGGTCGTGCCCGATCGCGAGCGATTCCGTGAGGCTGCGCGCCGCGGCAACCTGATCCCCGTCTACCGCGAGATCCTGGCCGACGGCGACACGCCGGTGTCCGCCTACGCCAAGCTCGGCGCGGGCGACTACAGCTTCTTGCTCGAGTCGGTGGTCGGCGGGCAGAAGTGGGCGGCCTACTCGTTCATCGGCGTCGAGCCGCGCGCCGTGCTGCGCTGCGGCGGCGGGCGCGCGCACGTCCACTGGCGCGACGTCGACGGCGCCGGCGAGGCGCGCACGGCGTCGTGGGACGCGCCCGATCCGACGGCGGCGCTGCGCGAGGTCATGGCGGAGTGGCGACCGGTGGCGACCGCCGGGCTGCCGCGGTTCTGGGGCGGCGCGGTCGGCTGGATCGGCTACGACTGCGTGCGCGCGTTCGAGGCGCTGCCGGCGGCGACCGACGACGACCTCGGCCTGCCCGAGCTGTGCGTCGTGCTCACCGACACGGTCGTCATCTTCGACAACCTGCGCCAGACCGTGAAGGTGGTCGCGACGCCCTACGTACCGCGCCCGGAGCTGGCCGATCGCGCGTACGACGGCGCGCGCGCGCGCATCGACGCGGTCGTCGCGCGCCTGCGCGGGCCGGCGGCCGAACTGCGCCCGCTCGACCCGCCGCCGCCGGCCGAGCGGGCGCTCCGGTGGGGCGGTATCGCCGAACCGCGGTCCTCGTTTCCGCGGGCGGCGTTCTGCGACGCGGTCGACCGCGCGCGCGAATACATCCTCGCGGGAGACGCGTTTCAGGTGGTGCTGTCGCAACGCTTCGAGGTGCCGCAGGCGGACGTCGACCCGCTCGATCTGTACCGCGCGCTGCGCGTGGTCAATCCGTCGCCGTACATGTTCCACCTGCAATTTCCCGAGGCGCGCGTCACCGGCGCGTCGCCCGAGACGCTGGTGCGCTGCGAGGCCGGGCGCGTCGAGCTGCGGCCGATCGCCGGCACGCGGCCGCGCGGCGACACGCCGGAGCGAGACGCGGAGCTGGCCGACGAGCTGCGCGCCGACCCGAAGGAGTGCGCCGAGCACCTGATGTTGATCGACCTGGGCCGCAACGACCTGGGGCGGGTGTGCGACACCGGCTCGGTCGCCGTCACCGAGCAGATGGCGATTGAGCGCTACTCGCACGTCATGCACATGGTGTCCAACGTGGTCGGCCGGCTGCGTCCCGGGCTCGGCTGGTACGACGTCCTGCGCGCGGCGTTTCCCGCGGGCACCCTCAGCGGTGCGCCGAAGGTGCGCGCGATGGAGATCATCGAGGAACTCGAGCCGCTGCGGCGCGGCATCTACGGCGGCGCCGTCGGCTACGTGTCGTACGCCGGCAACCTCGACCTCGCGATCGCGATCCGCACGCTGGTGGCCACCGGCGGTTCGATCTACGTGCAGGCGGGCGCCGGCGTCGTGTACGACTCGGAGCCGGAGCGCGAATACGAGGAGACGGTCGCCAAGGCGCGGGCGGTGCTGCGCGCCGTGGCGCTCGCGCGCGGCGAGCCCGCCGATGAGGGGGCGTGATGCTGCTCATCATCGACAACTACGACTCGTTTACCTACAACCTCGCCCAGTACTTCGGCCAACTCGGCCAGACCGTGCGCGTCGAGCGCAATGACGCGGTGTCGGTCGCCGACGTCGAACGCATGGCGCCCGCGCGCATCGTCCTCTCGCCGGGCCCGTGCACGCCGAACGAGGCGGGCGTGTCGATGGACGTGATCCGCGCATTCGCCGGCCGCATTCCGATCCTCGGCGTCTGCCTCGGCCACCAGGCGATCGGCCAGGTGTTCGGCGGGCGGATCGTGCGCGCCCGCGAGGTGATGCACGGCAAGACGTCGAAGGTGTTCCACGACGAGCGCGGGCTGTTTCGCGACATCGACAACCCGTTCGTCGCGACGCGCTATCATTCCCTCGTGATCGACCGCGACAGCGTACCCGATTGCCTCGAGATCACCGCCAAGACGTGGACCGACGAGATCATGGGCGTGCGCCATCGCGCGTACGCCGGCACCGACGCGCCGGTCGAGGGGGTGCAGTTTCACCCCGAGTCGATCATGACGCGCGCCGGCATGGCGATCCTCGGCAACTTTCTCGACATGACGCGCGGGGGAGCGCGGCCATGACCGTCCGCGAGGCGATCGCGGCGGCGATCGACGGCCGCGACCTGTCGGCCGACGACATGGCCGCGGTGTTCGCCGCGATCATGGACGGCCAGGCGACGCCGGCCCAGATCGGCGGCCTGCTGGTGGCGCTGCGCATGAAGGGAGAGACCGCAGACGAGATCGCCGGCGCCGCGCGGACGATGCGCGCGCGCGCGACGCCGATCGCGTGCCCGGATCCGGACGCCGCCGTCGACACCTGCGGCACCGGCGGCGACGGCTCCGGCACGGTCAACGTGTCGACGATCGCGGCGATCGTGGCGGCGGCCGCCGGCGTCCGCGTCGCCAAGCACGGCAATCGGTCGCTGTCGTCGCGGTCGGGGTCGGCCGACGTGCTCGAGGCGCTCGGCGTCCGCATCGACGCGCCGGTCCCGGTGCTCGAGCGCTGCCTGCGGGAGGTGCGCATCGCGTTTCTGTTCGCGCCGGCGTTCCACGCCGCGACCCGCCACGCGGCCGGCCCGCGGCGCGAACTCGGCACGCGCACGCTGTTCAACCTGCTCGGCCCGCTCACCAACCCGGCGCGGGTCGCCAACCAGGTCGTCGGCGTGTTCTCCGAAGCCTGGTGCGAACCGGTCGCGGCCGCGCTCGGCCAGCTCGGCGCGCGCCGCGCGTTCGTCGTCCACGGCGCCGGCGGCCTGGACGAGGTGGCCGTCGCGGGCGAGACCGTGGTGGCCGAGTGGGACGCGGCGCGCGGCACGGTCGTCCGGCGCACGATCGCGCCGCGCGACTTCGGACTCGCCGACGAGGATCCCGCCGGGCTGCGCGGCGGCGATCCGGACGACAACGCGGCGATCGTTCGCGCGGTGCTCGCGGGCGCGCACGGCGCGCCGCGCGCGGCGGCGATCATGGAGGCGGCGCTGGCGCTCGTGGCCGGGGGCGCGGCGGCGGACCTGCGGGCGGGCGCGCAGGCGGCCGCGGCCGCGATCGACGGCGGCGACGCCGCGCGGCTGCTCGCGCGGTGGGCCGAGCTGTCCCGGGCGGACGCGTGAGCATCCTGGCGCGCATCCTCGACGCCAAGCGCGCGGAGGTCGCGCGCGCCAAAGTCGAGCGCCCCGAGGCGGAGCTGCCGCCGCCGCCGCGGCCGGCGCGCAGTCTCGCCGCGGCGCTGCGGCGGCCCGCCGGCGCGCCGATCCGCGCGATCGCCGAGGTCAAGCGGGCGTCGCCGTCGGCCGGGCCGATCCGTCCGGGCGCCGACCCGGTCGCGATCGCCCGCGAGTACGAGGACGCCGGCGCCGCGGCGGTGTCGGTGCTCACCGACCGGGAGTTCTTCGACGGCGAGCTGCGGTTCTTGACCGCCGTGGCCGAGCGCGTCGCGTGCCCGGTGCTGCGCAAGGACTTCCTCGTCGACCCCTACCAGGTCGCCGAGGCGCGGTCGGCCGGCGCCGACGCGGTGCTGGTCATCGTCGCGGCGGTCGACGACGCGCTGCTGGCGGCGCTCGTCGCGCGCGCGCGCGAACTCGACATGGACGCGCTGGTCGAGGCGCACGACGCGGACGAGGTGCACCGTGCGATCGCGGCGGGCGCGCGGATCGTCGGCGTCAACCACCGCAACCTGAGCGACTTCACCATCGACATGTCGCTCGCGGCGCGCATGCGGACGGTCGTTCCACCGGAAACCATCCTGGTGGCCGAAAGCGGCATCCGCACCGCGGCCGACGTGCGCCGGTTGGCGGGCGCCGGCGCGGACGCGATCCTCGTCGGCGAGACGCTGATGCGCGCGCCGTCGCCCGGCGCCGCGCTGCGCGCCCTGCTGGCCGGAGCCGGCGCATGATCGTCAAGATCTGCGGCGTGCGACGGCCCGAGGACGCGGCCGCCGCCGCCCGCGCCGGCGCCGACTGGATCGGCATCAACCTGTGGCGCGGGTCGCGCCGCTATTGCGATCCCGCCGCCGCGAAACGGGTCGCGGCCGCCGCGCGCGCCGCCGGTTCGGTCCACGTCGTCGGCGTGTTCGTCAACGCGACCGCCGCCGACATCGCCCGCGCGGTGGCGGACATCGGCCTCGATCGGGTGCAGCTGCACGGCGACGAGACGCCCGCCTTCTGTGCGGCGCTGCCGCACCCGTGGCTGAAGGCCATCGCGCTGTCCGGCGACGACGCGCTCGCGCGCCTGCGCGCGTACGGCGGCGACCTCGCGCTCGTCGACACGCCGACGGCCGGCTACGGCGGCTCCGGGCGCACCGGCGACTGGTCGCTGGCCGCGCGCGCCGCCGCCATCCGCCGCGTGCTGCTCGCCGGCGGGCTCACGCCCGACAACGTGGCCGCCGCGATCCGCGCGGTGCGCCCGCACGGCGTCGATGTCGCCGGTGGGGTCGAACGCGAGCCCGGCGTCAAGGACCCGGCCGCGATGGCGGCGTTCGTCCGGGCGGCGCGCAGCGCGCTATAGTCCGCGCATGTTCGACAGTCCGGTGTGTTTCGGCCGCGCCGCGACCGCGCCAGGGGCGGCGGCGTGACTCGGTCCGGCGATGCTCTCGCGCCCGGCGACCGCGCGCAGTCGCCGCGCGGGCGGTTCGGCCCGTTCGGCGGCCAGTACGTCGCCGAGACGCTGATGCCGGCGCTCGCCGAACTCGAGCGCGCGTACGACGCCGCGGCCGCCGACCCGGCGTTCTCGGCCGAACTCGACGCGCTGCTGCGCGACTACGTCGGCCGGCCGACGCCGCTGACCTTCGCGCCGCGGCTGTCGGCCGAGGTCGGCGCCCGCGTGTATCTCAAGCGCGAGGACCTCAATCACACCGGCGCGCACAAGATCAACAACTGTCTCGGCCAGGCGTTGCTCGCCCGCCGTATGGGCAAGCCGCGCCTGATCGCCGAGACCGGCGCCGGCCAGCACGGCGTCGCGACCGCCACCGTCGCGGCGTTGCTCGGCATGACGTGCGACGTCTACATGGGCCGCGAAGACGTCGCACGCCAGGCGCTCAACGTGTTTCGCATGAAGCTGCTCGGCGCGCGCGTCGTACCGGTCGACGCCGGCAGCCGCACCCTGAAGGACGCGATGAACGAGGCGCTCCGCGACTGGGTGACGAACGTGCGCGACACGCACTACCTGATCGGGTCGGTCGCCGGACCGCACCCGTATCCGACGATCGTCCGCGCGTTCCAGTCGGTGATCGGCCGGGAGGCGCGCCAACAGATCCTCGCCGCCGAGGGCCGGCTGCCGGCCGCGTGCGTCGCGTGCGTCGGCGGCGGCTCCAACGCCGCCGGCCTGTTCGCTCCGTTCGTCGACGACGCGGACGTCGCGCTGTTCGGCGTCGAGGCGGCCGGCGACGGTCTCGACACCGGCCGGCACGCGGCGACGCTCAGCCGCGGCCGCATCGGCGTGCTACACGGATCGAAGTCGTACGTGCTGTGCGACGACGGCGGCCAGATCGCCGAGGCGCACTCGATCAGCGCGGGGCTCGACTATCCCGGCGTCGGGCCGGAGCACGCCTACTGGAAGCAGACCGGCCGGGCGCGCTACCTGTCGCGCACCGACGCCGACGCGCTCGCGGCGCTGCAGCGGCTCGCGCGCACCGAGGGCATCTTGCCGGCGCTCGAGACCGCGCACGCGATCGCCGCGATCGACGAGGTTGCGCGCGAAGTCGGCGGGCCGATCGTCGTGTGCGTGTCCGGGCGCGGCGACAAGGACATGACCACCGTCGCGCGCGCGCTGGGGGTGGAGCTGTGAGCCGGGTGCGCGCGGCGTTCGACCGGCGGCGAGACGGCGGCGGCGCCGCGCTGGTCGTGTACCTCACGCAGGGGGATCCGACCCCGGCGCGCAGCGTCGACCTCGTCGTCGCGGCGGCCGATGCGGGCGCCGACGTGATCGAACTCGGCGTGCCGTTTTCCGATCCGAACGCCGACGGCCCGGTCATCCAGGCCGCGATGCAGCGCGCGCTCGCGGCCGGCGGCGGACTCGCCAGCGCGCTCGACACGGTGCGCGCCGTGCGCGCGCGCGGCTGCGCGGTGCCGATCGTGCTTTTCGGTTACTACAATCCGCTCGTCGTGTTCGGCGTCGACGCGTTCGCCGACGCCGCGGCCAGCGCGGGTGTCGATGCCTGTCTCGTCGTCGACCTGCCGGTCGACGAACTCGACGAACTGCGCGTTCCGCTGTCGGCGCGCGGCATCGGCGTCGTGCCCCTGATCGCGCCGACGTCCGGCGACGAGCGGATCGCGCGCGCCCGCGCCGTCGATCCGCCGTTCGTCTACTACATCTCGATGACCGGCATCACCGGCGCCGACTTCGGTCGCGCCGGCGACGTCGGCGGCCGCGTCGCGCGCGTGCGCGAGCTCACCGGCGCGCCGGTGGCCGTCGGCTTCGGGGTGAAGACGCCGGCCGACGCGGCGCGGGTCGCCGCCTCGGCCGACGGCGTCGTCGTCGGCAGCG
>RFGE01000368.1 GCA_003696105.1 Deltaproteobacteria bacterium
TCCCGCCACATCCACACGCCCGCCCCCACCAGGGCCGCGCCCACCACGGCCGTCGCGATCCCCGGCGCCAGCGTCTCGCGCCGCTCCGCCTGGCGCACGCCCCCCTCGATCCGGTCGCCGTCCATCGCGATCATCGCCACCCCCGCGCCCACTGCCGCCACGCCCGCACCGGCCGCCACCCACTTCCACGCGCCGAACCGCGGGCCGCCGCCGCCGGACCGCTCCAGCGTCACGTCGACCGTCTCCGTCTCCCCCGCGTCGATGTGCACCCGGCGCACCGCCACCCGATACCCCGGCTTGTCGATCGCCACCGTGTGGTCCCCCGGATACACGCCATAGCGCAGCTCCGTCGCGCCGACGGGCGCGCCGTCCACCGACACCCGCGCGCCGGACGGCCGCGACCGCACGACCAGCCGCGCGGCCGTCGGCCCGATCGACGCCGCCGTCCGCCGGAGCGCCGCGACGACGTCCGCCGCCAACTCGGCGATCCCCGCCTCCGTGCACGCCGCACACTGGCGCGTCTCGACGGCCTTCGCCTCGCCGGATTGCGGATCGATCAGCGTGCCGATCAGCACCCGCGCGCCGTCCGCATCGCCGTTGCGCACGCGCAGCCAGATCACGACGTCCGCCGCGAGCGAACCCGCCGCGGCGCGCACGCAGTCGCGGTCGTCGAGCGCGCACGACGCCATCACGTCGGCGGCCGCCGCCCCTTCGACCCCGTCGCCCACCAGCGTCCACCCGAGTTCGGCCGCCTTGCGGTTCGCCGCCTGAAGCGCCGCGGCGGTCAATGCGTCGCCGGTCGACGCCGCCACCGCCACCGTCTCGGCCCGCGCGACGCCGGCGGCCGCCAGCGTCGCCACCGCGACCGCCGCCAACGCGCGCACTCGCATCGCCCCGATCGCCGCTTGCATCGTCGGCCGGCATCCTAACAGACTGCGCACGCGCATCGCCCCCTCGTAGCGCCCGTTCAGAACCGAACGGTGACGAACGCCTCGGCGCCGCCGCGCGTCGGCGCGATCCCGGCGCGCGCGCCGCCGCCCTCGCCGTCGTCATCCGCCGTGACCCACAGGTATACGCCGGCGCCGAGCAGCACCGCCGCGGCGGCGCTCACGCCGATCCCCGGCACGAGCGTGTCGTAGACCTCCGGGCAGCGCGCGTTCGAATCGGGGCAGTTCGGCTCGCCGTCGCGCGCGATCAACACGCCGCCGGCGATCGCCCCGATCCCGCCGAGCGCGAACGCCACCCCCGCGAGCTTGCGGCGGCCCGATCCGCCCGAGTCGTCGGGCGCCGCGGCGACCACCGCCGACCGCGCCGGGCCGACGCGCACCTCGATGCCGGGCGACGCCTCGTCGCCAGCCAGGTAGCGGGCGAGCGCGCGCAGCTGGCCCGGCGGCGTCCCGTTCGCGACGGTGAGCGCCGCCGACCGCAACACCTTGCCCTTGTCGAGCGAGTAGACCGTGCCGACGACCTCGCGACGCCCGCCCGCGCCGTCGATCCCGAGCACTACGACACCGCTGGCCCCCGCCGCGCTCGCCACGCGCACCGCGAACTCCGACTCGTGCGCCGCCCGCGCCTTGCCGTCGGCAAACGCGAACCCCGTGAACGCGCGCGTGCGCAGCGCCGCGTCGAGCGCCCACGTCACCGCGATCGAGTGCTCGCGCCCCGGCGCCACGTCGACGAAGTGCGCCCGCCCCGGCGCGTCGCCGAACTGCACGTACACGCGATACATCCCGGGGTGCAGGTCGCGCAGGTCCGCGCCACCGACCGCGACGAACCGCTCGTTGACGAACACCACCGCCGCCGGCTCGTCGACCGTCACCTGCAGCGCGGCGCGCTCCTGCCTGTCGAGCTCGCTCTTCACGTCCCGGTACAGGCGCACCGCCTCCGGCCCGTACACCCGGCGGTTCACGTCCCGGTCCGGGAAGCTGCGGATGTACTCGGCCATGGTCGCGAACGCCTCGTCCTCCTGGCCGAGCCGGCGCAGCGCCATCGCCTCGATGATCAGGCCGCGCTCGACCATGTCGCGCTGCATCTGGTCGCGCGCGATCGTCGCCGGCGCGCCCCGATACAGCGCCAGCGCGCGCTCGACGTAGGACACCACGTCGGCGAAGTCGCCGTCGATCCAGCGCTGGTGGGCCTGCGTGATCAGCCGGCGCGCCGTCGCGAGTTCCTCCTCCGTGAGCGCTCCGCCGGACCGCGACACGTGGCGCTCGACCAGCTGCGCGGCATCGCGCCCGACCGCGTAGCCGCGCGCCGCCAGCTCTTCGAACACCGGGGCGAGCACCGCGTCCGCGTCCTGCGGGCGCTGGCCTCCGTACGACTCGAGCACGAGCACCGGTCCGGCGTGCGCCGGTGCGGCGGCCAGCGCGACGGCAAAGGCGGCGGCGACGCGCGCCCCCGCCGTCACGGCGCCACCTCGTCCGCGCCGATGTCGTAACCGCCGCCCTGCGGCCGGGCGTCCCCGTCGATGTCGTCGCCCGGCCCGCCGCCGGGGTCCGCCGCGTCGATCGCGGGCGACCCCGCCGCGAGGTGGTAGTCCCCGTTGGCCGCGTCCACGAACTGCGGGTCCACGTCCATGTTCCCGGTCCCCGGCGCGCCGCCCTCGACGATCGAGTACGTGAGCGCGCACGACCCGGACACGCGCGGCGA
>RFGE01000369.1 GCA_003696105.1 Deltaproteobacteria bacterium
ACCCGCCGGCAACGTCAGCTACCGCCTGCGACGGCCCTGGTTCAACGGCCAGACCCACGTCACCTTGCCACCCACCGCAGTTGTCCGTCGCATCGCCTGATTGATTCCCCCGCCGGACCACAACCTCCTGCGCTTCCACGGCCTGTGCGCGTCGCGCGCCGCCGACCGCGCCGCGTTCGTCGCCCTCGCCCCGTCCGCGCTCGCCGCCGCCGCGTCACCGATCGCCGCCGTCGCCGCCCCCGCCGCCGACGACGCGGACCCGCCGCCGCTGCGCCGCCGCATCCCCTGGGCACAGCTTCGCGTCCTCGACCTTCTTGCTCTCCCACCGCCGGATCCGCCAACCCCACACCAGCGAGGTCCAGATCCACGCGCCGATCATCGTCAGGGTAGCGGCTTGCGCCAGTCCTCGTGTTTGAGCGAATACGAGTACGCTTGGCCCACTCGCAGAAGCCCCACGGGCATCGGGGCCTTCGCCAGCGGGTTGTGAACCCACACCCAATCGCGGCCGGGTTCGAGGCCGCGCACTTCGGCGGAGTTCTTGATGTGATGTCGGCAGAACAGGACGGCACTGATGTCCTCGTAGGTGCGATCGAGAAAGTAGGTGTTGTGCACGCGCGCGCCGCTGTGCTTCGTGAGGTCGGGACCGACACCGAGGAGTGCCTGAACGATGCGGGGATATGGGCGGTCCTCCATATCTGCGAGCGGAACCTTGGCGCCGCTGATGGCGATCACCTTCACCTCGTCCCGGGAGCAGATGGCCTTCTCAATGTAGCCGGTAAACTTTCGGTGCTTCTCCTGGAATGCCGAGGTGTATCGAAGCATGATCTGCGAATCGGGGACGGCGCCAACCTGTCCCGGCGGAAGCTTTACCACCTTGTCGCTTCCGGAGCCCGCTGTCTCATCCTTTATTGACACGGGGGGCCGTTGGCACGACGTGGTCGGCGCGCCCGCGTCAAACCCTCGTGTGTGAGGTCTGGCGCGACTACGAGTACATTCGCGAAACGGGCGAGTTTGTGCGCTGGATTGGTGACGAGTACATTGCGCACTGCGAGTGGATCACGGGTCCGGTGCCGGATCCCCCCATCGACGATGACGGGTACGATGGAGGAATCGGGTACGGCATCAGCGGGAGCGACTACATCAAAAGCGAGTGCGACAAGTGCAAGAAGCAGCAAAAGGTCGCCGAGACGCGGGCTGCGAGTCGGCTGTCGGACTGCCGGGCGTCGGGCGAGCGGTGGGCGCGAGGCTTGTGCGGCGCGGGTTTGTGGCGCGGCCGCTCTGGCACCCACACTGTGCCAGCGACCATCCCCAAGGAGCCAGAGGAGTGGATCACGGTGTGCGACACCGAGTGGATCGAGGAGTCGCGCGGTCCCGGGCGCGGCAACGATCATGGGGTGACGTGTCCGCGCGGCACCGCGATCCGTCAGCGCGTTCGCGTCAGGGTCCCGAACCCCGTCTTCGAGGACTGCGTCGACGAGTGGACCGATGGATTTGACGCGACCACCGTCGACAGCGGCGGCTGGAGCGGCGGCGCCGAGATCGACCTCGACCCGATTACCATCGACATTGAGTATGGCGGCGAGCGGCAAACGACGACCGTGGGGCCCACCGAAGGGTACACCCAGATGTGCGACCGCATGAACGGCGCAGACTTCGCCAACGCGCAGGCAGCGTTCGCGCAGTGTGCCGCGAACGTGGAACGCAAGGCCAACGCGCTGGGCCAGGACGGGTTCATCTGTCGATCCACGACCACGACCCCGCGCGAAATGGTGGACGGCGCCGCGACGGCGGGCGGGTTCGTTCCGCTCACCAGCGCGGTCGAGGCGGGCCACCTGGGCGTAATCGTGCGCAGGCGGTTGTCGACGTTGCTGTGATCCATGACTGCCCGCATGAGCCGAATCTGTCTGATCGCCGCCGCTGTCGGGGCGATCGCGGTCGTGGCGACGCTGTGGTGGCGTGCTGACCGTGGCGGAGTCCCCCGCGCCGGGCGCGCGGGGGAACCGAAGGCGTCCTCGCGACAGCGGATCTCCGAAGCTCGCGGGCGAGCGCGCGCCGGCGCGGCGGCGCGCGACGCAAACCACTTCGATTCACAGCGTGCCGGCGCGTCGCCGCGGCTCCCGGATCCGCCCGCTGCGAAGCTGGTCCCGCCGATTCCTCCCGACCAGATCAACGACCGGTACGACGAGGTTCGAGCGCTGTACCGCGACAAGCTCCTGGCCTGGAAACGGGGGCAGGACGTGAGCGACGAGCAGTTCGCTCAGGTGCTCGACATCATCGCCGACGCACAGGACAACGCGAAGGCGACGCTGCGCGCGGCGTCGAAGTACGCGCGCGAGGCCAAGGCGCGTGGCGATTACGACCAGGCCGTCGAACTGCGACTGGCCATGGGTACCGACGCCGACGAAGAAGCGCACAGGCGCTTGGCGGAGGTGCTTACCGATGCGCAAATGTTCGCGTTCGAGCGCGAATTCAGCCTCAGAGCATTGCACAGCATGAACCTTGTGTCGCGCGGCGAATCTGTGCGGTGATGATCGCGACGTGCCGATCTTTGAGGGCTGCGTGGACGAGTGGACCGATGGATTTGACGCCACCACCGTCGACAGCGGCGGCTGGAGCGGCGGCGCCGAGATCGACCTCGACCCGATTACGATTGACATCGACTGCGGCGGCGAGCGGCAAACGACGACCGTGGGCCCACTGAAGGGTACACCCAGACGTGCGACCTGAACCGCCCCGGGAATTCCATCACACCCGCCGGCAACGTCAGCTACCGCCTGCGACGGCCCTGGTTCAACGGCCAGACCCACGTCACCTTGCCACCCACCGCAGTTGTCCGTCGCATCG
>RFGE01000370.1 GCA_003696105.1 Deltaproteobacteria bacterium
CAAGCGCCCGTGGGCCAAAACCGAGGCCGAGCTCGCCGACCGGTGGCGCAAATCGCTCAAGCTCCAGGTCCTGCAGCGCGTCGCGCTGATGGAGGACATACTGGCGGCCGCCGACAAGGCCCAACCGGTCGACAGCGACGGCGACGGCGACACCGACAAAGACGACGAGATCGCGGCCAAGCGCCTCGGCGAGATCCCGAAGACGCCCGAGGAACGCGAGCGCAAGGCGCGCGAGGATCTCGCCAAGAGCTTCGCCGGCCGGTTCAAGCGGCTCGCGCAGGTCGACCCGCTCGAGCCCGCGGAGATGTTCCTCAACTCCGTCACCGAGGCGTACGACCCGCACACGCAGTACCTCGCGCCAGCCGACAAGGAGGACTTCGACATCGCCATGTCCGGCTCGCTCGAAGGTATCGGCGCGCTGCTCGTCGAGGACGATCACTACATTCGAGTCCAGGAGCTCGTCCCGGGCGGCCCCAGTTGGCGACAGGGCAAACTGCAAGCGGGCGACCTCATCCTCGCCGTCGCGCAGGGGAAGGACGGCGAGCCCGTCGATGTCGCCGACATGCGCATCAAGGAGGTCGTCAAGATGATCCGCGGGCCGAAGGGTACCGTCGTCACCCTCACCGTCAAAAAGCCCGACGACACCATTCAAGTCATTTCGATCACGCGGGACGTCATCGAAATCGAAGCCGCCTACGCGCGCGGCGCCGTGCTCGACCGCGGCGACGGCTCCCCGCCCATCGGCTACATCGCGCTCCCCAGCTTCTACGGCGACACCCGCCGCGGCGGCACCGTCACGGGACGCAACGCACCGGACGACGTGCGGGCGCTGCTGCGCGAGCTGTCGGCCCGCAAGGTCGCCGCGGTCGTCCTCGACCTGCGCGGAAACGGCGGCGGCCTGCTCGACCACGCGCGCGACATCACCGGCATGTTCATTCGCACTGGCCCGGTCGTCGCCACGCGCTACGGCAACGGCAGCACCCAGGTGCTCACCGACGACGATCCCGACATCGCTTACGCCGGACCGGTCGTCGTCATGGTCGACCGCTTCAGCGCATCCGCCTCGGAGATCCTCGCCGGCGCGTTGCAGGACTACGGTCGCGCCGTCGTCGTCGGAACCAGCGCCACGCACGGCAAGGGCACCGTCCAGGTCCTGATCGACCTCGACCGGGTCGCCGGCCGGCCGCGCGCCCCGCTCGGCGTCGTCAAGCTCACCATCCAGCAGTTCTTCCGCGTCAACGGCGAATCCACCCAGCTGCGCGGCGTCGTCCCGGACATCGCGTTGCCCGACCCCGCGGCTTACGTCAAATCGGGCGAGCGCTTCCTCGACCATGCCATCCCGTGGAGCCGGATCGATGCGCTCGACTATCGGCGGTGGACTGGCGCGCGCTGGCAGATCGATCGATTGCGTGCCGCCTCCGAGGCGCGGCAAGCCAACGAACCCGTGTTCGCCAAGGTCGTCGAGCGCGCCGCCTATCTCAAGCAGCGCCTCGAGCAGACCCGCATGCCGCTTCAGCGCGACAAGTGGCTCGCACGCCGCGCCGCCGACAAGGCCAAGCTCGACGACGTCGACCTCGATTGGACCAAGGGCCCCGCGCGCTTTACCGTCACCGTGATCGACTACGCGCACACTCCCGGGTCCAGCGAGGCCGCCGCCGAGTGGCGCGACAACGCCGCGCGCGACCCGTGGCTCGACGAGGCCGCCCGCATCGCCGCCGACATGGCGGCCGCGAAGTGACCGGCAGGCGCGGCGCGTGCCACCGCGCGGATCGCGGCGGGCGCGGCACGTGGGACCGCGCCGGGGCGCGGCGATCGCGGCCGCGTGCGACCGCGCGGAGCACGGCACGTGGGACCGCGCCGGGGCGCGGCGATCGCGGCCGCGCGGGGCGCGCCGGGGCGCGGCGATTCTGGCTGCGCAGGGCGCGCCGGGGCGCGGCGCGTGCGACCGCGCTCCGGCCGGCCGCGCCCTGACGGGATGCGACCGCCGCTCCATGCGCCGCGGTCAGCCCGGCGCCCGCTTGACGGCGTCCCGCCCGCAGCCCATAACTACGGTGCGCTCTCCCTCGCGGCGAGCGCCGGTTCTGTGACAAGGGGGCGAAACGGTTTCGACGGGGATGACGAGGTTCGAGCTGCGCGTCGTGGCGCCCGTGGCCACGTAAAAACGGGCACAAACTGCAACTGCGAACGACAACGCTGTTGCCCTCGCTGCGTAGCTAATCGCGGCGACGGCGCTCGCCGGCTTCCGCCTGTAGCCGGCGAAGCGCCGCCGACAATCAGGCTAGCCCGACGGCAGAGTCAACCGGCCCAAGGGCGAAACGCAGGGTTGACTAGCCCTGGCCGACGGCGGCCGACGGCCAGCGACCAGGGCGAATCCTTCAACGGTCGGCTACACGCGTAGACGCTCGTTCGGACTCATCTTCGGACCCGGGTTCGACTCCCGGCGCCTCCACTACTCAACTACCTGTGATACCTCCACATTTCGATCGCGGAGGTGTCCGTCTCCCATATGTCTCCACGATCGGATCTGCGATCGGCGCCCTCGAGCAACCGGATCGCGCGCTCGGTCTCGCCCGGCGACAGGTGCATGTAGCGCAGCGTGGTCTGCAGGTTCTTGTGGCCCGCCAGCCGTTGGATCGACAGCGCCGGCGCGCCCCGCATCGCCAGGTGCGAGCAGAACGTGTGCCGCAGAAGGTGCATGCCGCCCGTGGCCCGCAGCTTCGCGCGCCGCTGGGCCTTGGCCATCCACTTCTGCAGCACCTTCGCCGTCACCGGCGCGCCGGCGTCCGTGTACAGCACGCGGTCGCCGATCAGGTGCCGGTGCCGCGCCAGCGCCGCGCGCAAGCGCGCGGTCATCGGCACCACCCGGCACTCCATCCCCTTGGTCGCCGTCACCTTGCCCTTCCACTCCGAGCGCTCGACCGAGATCAGCCCGCGCCGCACATCGCAGTCCGCCTGCTCGAGCGCGATGATCTCGCCGCGCCGCAGCCCGGCGTCGCCGCCGAGCAGCACCACGATCTCGATCCGCGGGTCGAGCGCGCGCGCCGCCTCGATCAGCCACTCGTACTGATCGAAGTCGTAGAACTTCGGCACGCCCTTTTGCACCTTGAGCAGCCGGATCTGCACCGGCATCGCGTCGATCACGCCCCACTCCACCGCGCACTTGAGCGTCTGGTTCAGGACCGTGAGCACGTTGTTGACCGTGTTCGGCGCCTTGCCCGCCATCTTCGCCTTCAGGCGCGCCACGTCCTCCTGCACGAATTCGTCGAGCTTCTTGCGGCCGTGGATCGGCAACAAGTAGTTGCGAAACGCCGCCTCTTTCGTCTCGATCCCCGCCGGCTTGTGCTGGTTGGCCACGCAGTGGTTCACCATGAATCGCGGCTTGAACTCCGCGAGCGTCGGCACCTCCTTTCTCGGCTTCGCCAACCCGTGGAGCGCGAGGTGGCGCTCGCGCGCCTCCCCCCAGCGCCGCGCCGCCGACCGCGACGACACCGGCGCCCTCCGGCGCTCCCGGTGCCGCTTGCCGTCCGGCAACATGACCCTGATGTCCACTTCGAACCCGCCTCGCTTGTACTTTCTGACTCGTACAGTCATCGCCATCACTCCTGTGGCGAGACCGCACGCCTTTTCTCGAGCCATTCTACCAAGCGAGCGCGATCGAACAGCACGCGGCGGCGAATGCGCACGACTCCCGGGATCTGCCCACGCTCGACCATCGCGTAGACCGCCTTGCGCGACGTGCGCAGCCAATCGGCCACCTCCGCGGCCGTGGCCAGGGCCGGCAGCGTGGGGTGCTCGACGTGACCGCGGGCCATGTTCCACCCCTAGCCGGTCACACCGGCCCAAGTCGACGGAAACAAGCGCGCGCGGATCTAGCGCGATTCCGCGATGGCGGCTCTCCGCTTGCGCCAGCGATCCCGCACCAGCCGAACATCCGCGCGATCGAAGCCGCCGACGAACGCCAAGTCGCTCAGATCGTCGACCGTGGGTTCGCCGAGCCCCGCGACCGCATAGTGGTTGCGCACGCCCTCGTAAAACGCTCGAAACACGCGATCAGGCGTACGACGCGGCGGCCGAGCAGGCTCCGCGCCGGCCAACTTCGTCGCGATGGAGCACACCAGCTCGAGGAACTCCCCTGTCATAAAATCCTCGGTCACGTCCACCTCGGGCGCGCACCCCACCATCGTCAGCGCGACCGCCCGGAACTCCGCCGCGATCTCGTTGAAGGATGGGCAGTCATCGCCAGCTGACAGCGCCCGTGCCAGCTCCCGCCGCGCCCGAAGAACGCTGTCCAGAACCGGCAGCGGCGGCTCGCGCAACAGCTGCTGCAAGAAGTCGTCGTCGAAAAAGAACGACAGGCGAGGCGATACGTCCGCCGGGCGGCCGTACACCGCCAGATGGACCCGCTGGAGCACCACGACACCCTTGATCCACGGCTCGAGCGGCGGCGCCGCCTCGACGCCCCCTCCCTTGATCGCAGCCTGTGCAGCCCGCGGTGCAAACGACTGGAACCACACCTCGATCGCCGGCGGTGCAGCGACGACCAGACCCGCCAGCGAATCGATGAACGGATCGCGCCCCGGGTGGCGCTCGCGATACGCCGCCGCCACCTGCTCATGGATGCCCATCCCGTCGACCTTGAGGAACATGCCGGTTCGCATCAAGTGGTGATTCCGCTGTGCCGAACACAGGCATAGATATTTCGCGCCGTTGGCACCGTGGAAACAAGTCCCGCCGCCCCAGACTTGTTTCCGCTCGCTCGCACCGAGCGAACGGTTACATCCGAACGATGCGCCGCTGCCAATTCTGCGATCGCTGGTTTCGCAACAAGCAGGCCGTCCGAGCGCACCTGCGTTTCTGCGCGCCGTACCTGCAGGCCCGCGCGGACGGCACCAGCCCCACCCCCGCGCGCCTGGTGGAGCGAACGTACTACCGCTGCGCCGGCTGCGCCGACTTCGTCGCCGACCGCGAGGACGTGCATGCCCTCTACCGCGGCCGCTGCCCCAAATGCGGGTACAGGGAGTGGACGGACATGGGCACACACTGGGTGCCTGATAGTGCCTAATGTGGAACGTGCGCTCACCCTCGCTTCCCGAGACCCAACGGCCACCACCACGCGGGCCCGACCGCTGCAAATCGTGACGCGGTCCGCGAACCATGGGGTTCCAAGCGTGCACTCCCCCCGGCCGCTGGCGTACACTGGATCCCGCTGAGGGGCTCGAAGCGGAGGGTGCAACCGTGCTGCGAGTGGACGTCGAAGCCGCTCCCGAACTGAAC
>RFGE01000371.1 GCA_003696105.1 Deltaproteobacteria bacterium
CTGCTCCCGCACGTACTCGCGGGTGATGCGGATCTCCCGTGCGCCGACCTCGGGGGCCGAAAACAACAGGTCGTCGAGCAGGCGCTCCATGACGGTGTGCAGCCGCCGCGCGCCGATATTGTGGGTCGATGCGTTGACCTGTTCCGCGATCGTCGCGATCTCCTCGATCGCCGCGTCGTCGAAGTCGATGTGGACGTTTTCCGTCGCCAACAACGCCTGGTACTGGCGCGTGAGCGCGTTCTTCGGCTCGCGCAAGATCCGCACGAAGTCCTCGCGCGTGAGCGGATCGAGCTCGACGCGAATCGGAAACCGCCCCTGCAGCTCCGGGATCAGATCCGACGGCTTCGCCGTATGGAACGCACCGGCGGCGATGAACAGCACGTGGTCGGTGCGCACGGGACCGTACTTGGTGATCACAGTGGATCCCTCGACCAGCGGCAGCAGGTCCCGCTGAACCCCCTCGCGCGACACGTCGGGGCCGTGGCGCGACCCGGACGACCCGCTGGCGATCTTGTCGACCTCGTCGAGGAACACGATCCCCGCGTTCTCGGCTCGCGACACGGCCTCGCGCTGGACGTGATCGAGATCGATCAAGCGATCGACCTCTTGCTCCGTGAGCACGTCGAGCGCCCGCGGAATGCGCATCTTGCGGCGCTTGGTGCGCTTGCCGAAGTTGCCGAGCATGTCGCGCAGACCGGCGAGCCCCATCTCCTCGACGCCCTGGCCGCCGAAGATCTGCAGAAACGGCGAGCCATCCTCGGTCGTCTCCACCTCCACCTCGCGCTCGTCGAGCTTTCCCGCGCGCAGCAGCGCGCGCAGCTTCTCGCGAGTACCGCTGTCGTCCGCCGCCGGCTCGCCTGGCCGATCGCGAAATCCGGCGCTGCCGGGTTTGGGCCGCGGCAACAGGAGGTCCAACAGCTTGTCCTCGGCCAGCTCGCGCGCCTTCGGCCTCACCTTGCGGCCCTCCTCGTCGCGCACGAGCTTGACCGAGATCTCCATCAGGTCGCGTACGATCGAGTCGACGTCGCGGCCGACGTAACCGACTTCGGTGAACTTGGACGCCTCGACCTTGAGGAACGGCGCGCTCGCGAGACGCGCGAGCCGGCGCGCGATCTCCGTCTTGCCGACGCCGGTCGGCCCCATCATGATGATGTTCTTCGGCGAGATCTCGTCGCGCAGGTCGCCCTCGACGTTCTGGCGCCGCCACCGGTTCCGCAGCGCGACCGCGACGGCCCGCTTCGCGCGCTTCTGGCCGACGATGTAGCGGTCCAGTTCGGATACGATGACGGTCGGCGTGAGGCGTTCGTGGTCGCGCCGGTCCATCAGATCAGCTCCTCGATCGTAATCGTGTCGTTGGTGTAGATGCAGATGTTCGCCGCAATCCGCATGGCGGCCTCGGCGATCGCGCGCGGCGCCAGCTCGGTGTGCTGCACGAGCGCCCGCGCCGCCGCGGTGGCGAACCCGCCGCCAGAGCCGATCGCGACGACGCCGTCGTCCGGCTCGATCACGTCGCCCGCGCCCGACAACACGTAGGTGTGCTCGCGGTCGGCCACGAGCAGCATCGCCTCTAGCCGGCGCAGCACGCGGTCGAGCCGCCAGTCTTTCGCCATCTCGACGCAGCCCCGCGTGAGGTTGCCGCCGTGTTCGTTGAGCTTGCCCTCGAGTTTTTCGAACAGGGCAATCCCGTCCGCGGCCGACCCGGCGAACCCGGCCACGATGCGGCCGTCCTGCATCCGGCGCACCTTGCGGGCGCCGCCCTTCATCACCATGTCGCCGACCGACACCTGGCCGTCGCCCGCGACGACGACGGACGTGCCCCTGCGCACCGACAGAATCGTGGTCATGTCGCGCCGACTGTAGCAGACGCGGCGCGCCGATCCGCCGGTGGCGTCACATACCGACGCCGGCCAAAAACAGCACGGACTGGTTCAGCAGTTGGCTCTCGTCCGTCGAGTCGACGGTCAGGACCCCGACGTCGAACCGCACCTCGCCGGTGAACGCGAGCTGGCCGGAGCGAACCTCGATTCCACCGCCGAGCGGCACGACGATGTCGACCGAGTTGGTGTCGTCGAGGGTCACGGTGTCCCCCCCGCCCCGGGCCTCGTGCGTGACCAGGAAGCCGAGCGCCAGCCCGCCGGCGAAGAACACGCGGCTGGTCGGGCTCATCGGGATGTCGATGCGCAGCATCGCCGGCACCTCGACGTAGTCGAGGGCGAACGTGACGTCGGTCGGCAGGTTGGAGTCAGCCGGGACGATCGCTCCCTTCTGGACGTACAGCACCTCGCCCTGCAGCGACAGGCGCCCGCCGAGGCCGAGCACGCCGTACGCCCCCGCCGCGAAGCCGGTGCGGAACTCGAGGTCGTCGCGCGCGTCGTCGCCGCCGAACTTGCTCCCCACGAGGCCGAGCTTCACTCCCAGCCCCGTGATGTGGAGCCCGGCCCCCGGCGTGGCCGGCGCCATCGGCCCGGCGGGTGCCGCGCCGCCCGGCGGAGGCGGCGGAGGCGGCGGAGGCGGCGACTGGGCAAACCCCTGCGCGGTTCCCAACAACACGACCGCGGCGACCATCGACGAAACGCACGTGCGAAGCATGCCCCGCTCATATCACGACCGGATGACAGGGAGTGCCGCGAGGTCGGCCCAATTTACGAATCGCCCCCCCGGCCCCCCGGCTCGCGCGCCCGGGGATGGGCCGCGTCGTACACTTCCATCAGCCGGTCGAGCGACACCTTCGTGTAGATCTGCGTCGACGACAGGCTCGCGTGGCCGAGCAGCTCCTGGATCGCCCGCAGGTCCGCGCCGCCGTCGAGCAAGTGCGTGGCGTACGAGTGGCGCAGCGCGTGCGGTGTGGCGCGCACGCCCACGGCGCGCGCGCGCCGTTGCGTGATCCGCTGGGCCGACCGCGGCGACAAACGCGTCCCCCGCTGGTTCACGAACAGCGCGGCCGCATCGAGCGCGCCCGTCTTCGGGTGCGCGAGCGCCGGCCGCGCGGCCCGGTACGCGTCGACCGCCGCGCGCGCGTGCGCGCCGAGCGGCACGATGCGCTGTTTGCCGCCCTTGCCGCGGCGCACCCGCACGAGGTCGCCGTCGACGTCGTCGATGTCGAGGGCGCAACACTCCGACACGCGCAACCCGAGCCCATACAGGACTTCGAGCAGCGCGCGATCGCGGAGCGCCGCGGCGCGCTTGCGCGGGTTCGTCTCGCCCGACGCGTCCGGCGCCTCGACCAGGCGGAACGCATCGTCGACGTCGAGCGCGCGCGGCAGCGCCTGCGTGCGCTTGGGCGACCTGACCGCGCGCGCCGGGTTGGCCGCGACGACGCCCCGGTTGGCGAGATAGCGAAAGAACGCGCGCAGGCTCGACAGCTTGCGCGCGATCGACGCCGAGTCGTTCGCGCCGTACAGCGCCGCCAGATGCGCCCGGATCGCGCGCGCATCGACCGCACGCGGGTCCGGGTCGCGGCCCTCGCGGTCCGCGTACAGCCGGCGAAACTCTTCGAGGTCGCGCTCGTACGCGGCGCACGTCGCCGGAGCCAGCGCCCGCTCGACCGCCAGGTAGTCGCGAAACCCGGCGATGGCGTCGCCCCACGTCACGCCGCGATCCTAGCCCCCGCCGCCGCACCGCGCCACTTCCGGTCCTCCCCGGTGCGGTGCCGCGCGCGCGACCGCACCGCCGTCGCGCGCATCGGCCGCGCGGAGCCCACGCGGTGACGGACACGTGCGCTATCGTTGGCCGCGATGGCCGACCCGACCGCCCCGCCGCGCACGAGCCAGCCGCTCGTCGCGGCCGCGTGCCTCGTCGTCGTCATCGGCGGACTCAAGCTGGCCGCGCCGGTGCTGCTGCCGGTGCTGATGGCCGCGTTCGTCGCGGTCGTCGCGATTCCGCCGATTCGCTGGCTGGAGCGACGCGGCGCGCCGACCTGGCTGGCGTTCGCGCTCATCGTCGTCGCCGCGGCTGCGTCGCTGGTGTTCTTCATCGGCGTGGTGGGCGTCTCCATCGATCGGTTCACCGAACAGTTGCCGGTGTACCAGCAGCGCCTCGACCGGCTCATCGCCAACGGTCTGGCCGCCATGCGCGACCTCGGCCTCGACATCGCACCGGCCGAACTGTCGGCGAAGATCGGCACCAGCCGAATCCTCGACGTCGTCGGCAACACCGTCGGCCAGTTGCTCGGGGCGCTGTCGAACCTCGCGCTCGTGCTGCTGATCGTCATTTTCATGCTCACCGAGGCGCACGGATTTTCCGGAAAGTTGCGCCGCGCCCTCGGCGACCCGGACGCCGACCTGTCTCACTGGACGGAGGCGGCCGCGCGCGTCTACCAGTACCTGTTCATCAAGGCGATCGTGAGCGCGGCGACCGGCGTGCTCGTGTCGTTGGTCACGTGGGCGCTGCGCGTCGACTTTCCGCTGCTATGGGGGCTGGTCGCGTTCCTGTTCAACTTCGTTCCGAACATCGGGTCGATCATCGCCGCGATCCCCGCCGTGTTGCTGGCGCTCGTGCAAAACGGCCCCCTCAACGCGACGCTCGTGACCGGCGGCTACGTCGCCATCAACATGGTCATCGGCAACATCGTCGAGCCGCGCGTCATGGGCGAACGACTCGGCTTGTCGACGCTCGTCGTGTTCCTGTCCCTGGTGTTCTGGGGCTGGCTGTGGGGCCCGGTCGGCATGCTGCTGTCGGTCCCGCTGACGGTGGTCGTCAAGATCGTGCTCGAGCACTCGCGCGAGCTGCGCGGCGTCGCCGTATTGCTCGGGCCGGCGGATGCGCCCCCGCCGCCGGGTGACGACGCGCCGCCGCCGGCCGGCTGAGTCCCCGCGGTCGGAGGCTACAGGTTGCCGCCCGGCGGGCGGAGGACGACGCGCTCGATGCCGATGGCCGGCTGCGCGATCACGTCCGCCACGACTTCGGCGACGTCGGCGGCCGACAACATCGCCCCGCGATCGACCGGCGGCCGTCGATCCCACAGCGGCGTATCCACGGCGCCGACCGCCAGCTCGGTCACGCGCACGCCGCAGGCGCGGACCTCTTCGCGGAGCACGCGCGCAAACGCGGCTTGCGCCGCCTTGGCAGCGGTGTAGCCCGCGCAGTCGGCGAACGTCTCGTCGACCGCGATCGATCCGATGTACACGATGTGACCGCTGCCCCGCGCGCGCATCGACCGCACCGCTTCACGCGCGCACAGAAACCCGCCGACGACGTGCGTATCGAGCATCTCGCGCAGCTCCGCCGCCGTCCCCGCGAGCGCCGGACCAAAGTGGCTCTCGCCGGCCGCGTACACGAGGACGTCGACCGGCGACGCGGCATCGAACACCGCGCGGACGGCCGCTTCGTCGGTGACGTCGGCCCCGACCTCGAGGACGTGGCCGGCGCGCGGCGCGGCGGGCGGGCCGGCGAAGCGCCGCGCAATCCCGACGACGAGGGCGCCGCGGCGGGCGAGCGCGGCCGCCACCGCCTGGCCGATGCCGGCGGACGCGCCGGTGACCACGCAGCGGCGGTCGGCCCACGTCACGCCGCCCGCTCCGTCTCGGCCGCCGCCCACGCCGCCAGGTCGCGCACCGCGCGCTCGGCCATGCGGCGCTTGCGGTCCGCCTTGCGATGGCGCCCCTCGACGGGGGGCAGCAAGCCGAAGTTGACGTTGGTCGGCTGGTAGCGCTCGCCGTCGGCGCGTGGCGCCGTGACGTGGCGATACAGCCCGCCGAGCGCGGTCGTCGCCGGCGGCGGCGCCAGCGCGCGCCCGCGCAGCTGCGCGTCGCAAAACAGCGCCGCCAAAAGCCCCATCGCGCAGGACTCGATGTAGCCCTCGACGCCGGTGATCAGGCCGGCGACGCGCACGTGTGGCCGCGCGCGCAGCTCGAGGCCAGGCCCGAGCAGGCGAGGCGCGTCGACGTACGTATTGCGATGAATCGACCCGAACCGCAAGAACTCGGCGCGGCGCAGCGCGGGGATCATGCGAAAAATGCGCTGCTGTTCGGGATAAGCCAGCCGCGTCTGGAAGCCGACGAGGTTGTACGCCGTGCGGTAGCGGTTCTCCGGGCGCAGCTGCACCGCCGCGTAGGGCCGCCGGCCGGTCCGCGGGTCGACGAGCCCGACCGGGCGCATCGGCCCGAATCGCAGCGTGTCCGGCCCGCGCGCGGCCATCACCTCGATCGGCAAGCAGCCCTCGAAGTAGCGGGGCTCTTCGAAGGCGTGCGGCGCGACCTTGCGACCGGCGAGAACCTCGCGCACGAACGCGGCGTACTCCTCCTCGTTCAGCGGGCAGTTGATGTAGTCGCCTTCGGCGCCGGCATCGCGATCGTCGCCGCGCCCCCACCGCGACGCGACGAATGCATGCGCCATGTCGATGCTGTCGGCCGCAACGATCGGCGCGATCGCATCGTAGAAGTACATCCGGTCGCCGCCGAGCGCAGCGCGGATCTCCGCCGCGAGCCGACCGCCCGTGAGCGGGCCGGTCGCCAGCACGCACGGCCCGGCCGGCAGCGCATCGACCGGCCGCCGCTCGATGCGTACGCGATCGTGCAGCGCCAGGCGCACGGTCACGGCGCGTCCGAACGCCACGCGGTCGACCGCGAGCGCCGCGCCCGCCGGTACGCGGTGCTCGTCGGCGCACGCGATCACCACGGACCGTAGCCGGCGAAGTTCGGCCTTGAGCAACCCCGCGCCGGTCGTCGGGTCGTCCGAACGCAGCGAGTTGCTGCACACCAACTCGCACAACAGCGGCGTGCGGTGGGCCGGCGACATCGCCAGCGGCTTCATGTCGACGAGCGCGACGCGCCAGCCGCGTTCGGCCAACTGCCATGCCGCCTCGCAGCCGGCGAGGCCGCCGCCGATTACCGTGACGTCCGGCCGCCAGTCCCTCACGCAGCGCTGATCTCCTCGCCGTCCGAGCGCTTGAAATCACAGGACAGGCACCGCACCGTCACGCCGCGGCGAGTCTGCTTGCGGACGACGAACTTCGCTCCGCACTGCGGACACGGCTCGGGCACGGGGCGATCCCACGACACGAAATCGCAGCCGGTCTTGGCGTAGTTGGAACAGCCGTAGAACACCTTGCCCCGGCGGGACCGCTTCTCGGTCAAGAACCCGTCGCAGTCCGGCTTGGGGCAGTCGACGCCGAGCGAGATCGGCTTGGTGGTCTTGCAGTCCGGGTAGCGCGAACACGCGAGGAATGCGCCGTACTTGCCGCGCTTGACCCGCATCGGCGCGCCGCAGGCGTCGCACACCTCGTCCGTCTCCTCCTCGGGGACGATCTCGAACGACCCGTCGGCCTGTCGCTCGATCTCCTTCGTATTGCGACACTCCGGGTAGCCCTTGCACGCCAGAAACGACCCGTTGCGGCCCCACTTGACCACCATCGGTTCGCCGCACTGCTCGCAGGTGAACTCGGTCGCGATTTCCTCGCGTTTGACGTCGCGCATCGTCTGCTCGGCCTTGACGAGGTCCGTCGAAAACGGCCGATAGAACTCGCCGAGCACGGTGCGCCAATCCACTTCGCCGTCCTCGACGCGGTCGAGGTTCTCCTCCATCTGCGCGGTGAACTGGGTGTTCAGAATATCCGGGAACGCATCGACCAACAGATCGTTGACGAGCGTGCCGAGTTCCGTCGGGTAGAACCGGCCGTCTCGCTTCTCGACGTAGCCGCGATCGACGATCGTCGACAGGATGCTCGCGTAGGTCGACGGCCGGCCGATGCCGTCCTCTTCGAGTTCCTTGACGAGCGACGCCTCGGTGAAGCGCGGCGGCGGCTGCGTGAAGTGCTGCTCCGGGCGAATGGCGACCAGCTCGACTGAATCGCCGACCGACAGCGGCGGCAGCAGGCGATCGGCTTCGGCCTGCTTCTCGGCCGCCTCGTCGTCGGTGAGCTGTTCCGTGTACACCGCCGTGAAGCCCGGGAACTTCATGACCTGGCCAGTCGCGCGCACCACGGCGCGCCCGCGCGCGATGTCCACCGACGTCTGGTCGTAGACGGCCGGCGCCATCTGGCTGGCGATGAACCGGTTCCAGATGAGCGTGTACAACTTCACCAGCGCACCCGCCTCGCGGTCGCCGCTGGCGCGCAGCAACGCCTCCACGCGCTCGGGCGGATATGCGGTCGAGGTGGGCCGGATCGCCTCGTGGGCATCCTGCGCGGACTTCTTGTTCTTGTACTGGTTCGGCTTCGCCGGCAGATAGTCGGCGCCGAACCGCTCGCCGATGTAGGCGCGCGCCATCGCGACCGCGTCGTCGGACAGCCGGACGGAGTCGGTGCGCATGTAGGTGATGAGGCCGACCGGGCCCTCTTCGCCGAGGTCGAGCCCCTCGTACAGCCGCTGCGCGAGCGCCATGGTTCGCTTGGCGGTAAACCGCAGCTTGCGCGCGGCATCCTGTTGCAGCTTCGACGTGATGAACGGCGCGGGCGGCCGGCGCTTGCGCTCCTTGCGCTCGACCTTGGCGACCGTCGCACGGCCCGCCTCCAGTTCGGCGACGATCGCCTCGGCGTCGGCCTGCGTCTTCGGCTCCGCCTTGTCGCCGTCGACCAGCACCACCTTGGCGGCAAACGGCGGCGGCTGTGGGCCGCGGCACTCGGCCTCGACGGTCCAGTACTCCTCCGGCACGAACGCGGCGATCTCGCGCTCGCGCTCGACGATGATGCGCACCGCGACGGACTGAACGCGACCGGCCGACAGCCCGCGGCGCACCTTCTTCCACAGGAGCGGACTGATCTGATAGCCGACCAGTCGGTCGAGCACGCGCCGCGCCTGCTGCGCCTCCGTCTTGTGGACGTTGAGTTCGGTCGGGTGTTGCAGCGCCTCGGTGATGCCCTTTTTCGTGATCTCATTGAACAGCACGCGGCGCACGTTCGGGTTGACCGGACGCACCTCCTCGGCGATGTGCCACGCGATCGCCTCTCCCTCCCGGTCGGGGTCGGGGGCGAGGTAGACGACCTCGGCCGTCTTCGCCGCCTTGCGGATGTCGGAGATGACCTTCTTTTTGTCGCGCATCACGACGTACTCGGGCTCGAACCCCGCGTCGATGTCGACCCCGAGCTTGGACTTCGGCAGGTCTTTGACGTGGCCGACGGATGCTTTCACCGTGTAGCCGCTGCCCAGGTACTTGTTGATCGTGCGCGCCTTCGCCGGCGACTCGACGACGACGAGCGCCCCCTTGCGCGATGCCGTGCGGCGCGACGGTTTCTTGGGTTTCGGCTCCGCGGGGGCCTTGCGCGAGCGCGGCTTGGCGGCCGACTTCGCCGCGGAGGCCGGCGTCTTCGCGGTGCCAGCCGACGCTTTGGTGCGCGCTGTCTTCTTGCTCGCCGCCGGCGCCTTGCCCGCCGCTCGCCCGGTCTTGCGCGGCGACTTGTCGCCCGTCGCGCCCGCAGACCCGGTCCCGAGGGAGTTGGCCCCCGGAGCACCCGCGGCCTGGCCAGACCGCTTTGCCGCCGCCCGCGGCGCGCCGTCGTCGTTCGATGCCGTAGCCATGGTCCTTCGTGTGCTGGTTCCGTTATGCCGCCGGTGCCCCGTGCCCGGCGGTGCCCGCGAGCGCCGCGACCGCCACGGCCGAGCGCACGTACGCACGCCCCGGCACGGCGACCGCGAGCCCGGCGAGTTCCAATCCCATGAGCGCCCGCGCGACCGTCCGGGCGGGCAGGCCGCACCGCTGCGCGAGCGCGCCGGCGTCCCGCGCCTGGCCGCGGTCGAGCGCGGCCAGCACCGCGGCCTCCTCGCTGCCGGGTTCGGGCAGCGCCACGTCGGGCTTGCGAGGCCTCCCGGCGATGGCCGCCTCGACGTCCGCCGCGCCCGCGACGACGGCGGCCCCCTCGGCGACCAGCGCATCGCAGCCGGGACTTCCCGGAACCGCCGCGAGCGGCCGGCCGTAGTCGAGCGCGGCCCGCGCCGTATATAAGGATCCCGACGCGCGATCGGCCTCGACCACGACCACCGCCGCGGCCCAGCCCGCGACGATGCGATTGCGCCGCACGAACTGGTAGCGGCGCGGCGGCACGCCCGCTCGGTAGGGCGACACCAGCGCACCGCCCGCCGCCACGATGTCGGCAAACAGCGGCCGGTGCCTCGCCGGATAGGCCACGTCGAGGCCGCACGCCTGCACCGCGACCGTCGCGCCGCCCGCGTCCACCGCGCCGCGGTGCGCCGCCGCGTCCACTCCGACGGCGCCGCCGGACACGATCGCGTAGCCGGCCGCCGCCAGGTCGCGGGCGAGTTCGTACGCGGTCGCCATGGCGCGGCCGGTCGCCGCGCGCGCGCCGACGACGGCGACGGCGGGCGCGTCCGGCAGCCGGCCGACCGCGTACAGCCGCTCCGGCGCGTCGGGGACGGCCGCGAGACGCGCCGGGAACTCGGTCGCGTCCCGCGGCACCACGCGCGCTCCGGCAGCTATCGACGACAACGAACCCACAGGGGGTCAGCCTGTAGCGACTCCCCGCGCCGCCGTCAAGTCGGCCGCCGCGGCGCGACTATTTCCAACCAGTTGGCGGCCGCGCCGCGGGCGGCCGCCCCGGTTAGCGTCCCGAGCGGAGGACGACCACGTCGCCGACACCGATCTCTTGCAGGGACGCGGTCACGAGCGCGATCGACACGCGGGCGCCCACCTGGACCACCAGCACCTCGCCGATCGCGTACGGCGGGTAGCGCTCGTCGCGCGGGCGCGCAGCCAGTTCGAAGTAGTCGGGACGCGCGTCGCCGCGACGGACGACGAACGCGCGGTTGCCGGCGGCGACCCCGTCCTCCTCGCCCAGATCGATGAACACCACCTGCGTCGCGCCGATGAGGTCGCCGCCGCCGAGTTGCGCGACGACGACGCCTGTCTGGTCGCGGCTCGCCGGCGTCGGCGCGACCGCCGCGAAGCGCTGCTGCACGGGGCCGACCCGCGCGCCGCGCTCGATCACGTCGTTGGCCGCGCGGATGACGGCGCGCGCCCGCTTGCCCGGCTTGACCGACACCACCTCGAGTTCGCCGAGCACGCGGACGTACGCGCCGAGACGTTCGCCCGACCGCGGATGCTCGATCCACCGCAGATCCGAGTAGATGCCGTAGCGGGCGCCCGACTCCGGCCGCTCCGCGCCCGGATAGTCGAGGTAGACGACGTCCCCGGGGCTGAGCATCTCGCGCTCCCGCTCGGCGCCCGCGATGCGGAACGCCGTGGCGATCTGCCCCGGCTCGAGAAACGCGATCTGCCGCAGCCGCACGGTCCGAACCGGCGCGGGAGCGGGCGCGGCGGCGGCCGGCGCGGGCGCGGGCGCGTCCACGTCGTCGGGCACCGGCGCGGCCATCACCTCGGCCGCGGCGGGCCGCAAGCGCACGACGTCGCCCGGGTAGATCCAGTGCGGATTCGTGATCGCCGGGTTGTACGACCACACCTTCGGCCACTCCCACGGGTTGTCGAAGTACAGCTGGCAGATGTCCCACAGCGTGTCGCCCTCGCGCACCACGTGCAGCTCGGGAGCCGGGCCACCGCGGACGAGTCCCTCGTCCTCCGGGATCGGCGACTCGTCGTACAGGTAGTAGCCGACGTCGCCCTGTCCCTCGGTCGGCTGCGCCATGTCGCCGCCGGGCGCGACCGGAGCGCCCTCTTGCGGACCGGGCGCGGCGGCGGGCGCCGCGGGCGCGGGCTCGCTGGAGCGCCGGCCGCTCGGGTCGAGCGTTCGCGGCGGCTCGGCGGTCTGCGCCGCGGAGATTGCCGGCAGCGCCGCGAGCGCGGCAAACAGCGACAGGCCGGTGGTAATGCGATTCATGGGCTCCCCCTACTTCTGCTCGCGCAGCTGCGCGAGCCGATCGGCGGCCAGCGCCGCCGCATTGCTATGGGCGTAGTCCGCGATCACGCGTTCGAGCGCCGCGCGCGCCTCGCCGGTGCGGCCCAGTCGCTCGAGGCAGTACGCTACCTTCAGCAGCGCATCCGGAACCTTGTTTCCCTTCGGGAAGCGGGTCGCGACCGCGCGAAATTCGACGAGCGCGCGGTCGTATTGGCGCTGATCGTAATAGGCCTCCGCGAGCCAGTACTGGGCGTTGTCCGCGTAGTCGTGGGTCGGATATGCGTCGATGAACGCGCGAAATCCGGCGATGGCCGCGGCGTGGTCGCCGGCCCGCAGCGCTCGATAATATTGCTGATACAACTCTTTCGGCCCCGGCCCGCGGTCCGGCGCCTTCGCCGCCGGGCGCGGGACCGCGCCGGCGCCGCGATCGGCCGCCGAAATCGGCGGAACCGCGCCCTCGGTGACGATCAGCCGTTCCCCGGCGGCCGGCACCGGCGCGAGCGACTCGGGCGGCGGCTCGTACCGGTCGCGACCGCGCTCCTCGCGCAGGGAGATGCGCGGCCGCACGCTCCGATCCTCGGCCGCCTCGCCGACGTACAACACCTCGACGCCGTCGTCGGCGTACGCGACGGCCGCCGACTCGCCGTCGGCGCCGGCAGGGGATGCCGGCTGCGTTGCGGCCTCCGCGGCCGGCGGCTCGCGCACGACGACGGGCAGCGCCCGCGCCTGTTCGATCTGCTCGCGCAGGACGACGATCTGCCGCTGCAGATCGCGAAGCGCCCGCCGATCGCGGCGCCGGGCGGCGCGCAGTTCGGCGACCTGCATCCGCAGTCCGGCGTTTTCGCGCTGTAGTTGCCGCGATCCCGCGCAACCCGGCGCGGCGACGGCGACTGCGATCGCGCACGCGACCATCGTCTTCGACATCGCTTCGGATCGTAGCCCTAGTTATCCACAGGGGCAAAAAACGCGGCGGCCGGCGACAGGCTTATACAACGAGTTCAATAGCCGCCGCCCCGCGCCGGCCGGCGGACTCGGTCGCGCTCGGCGCGCTGCGCCGGCCGAACCGCCGGCGCCGGCCGGGTCGCCGCCGGCGCGCTGCCGGCGTCCGCTCACCCGCGCGAGTCATCCGGCCGCGCGACACGCGGCGAGGATGCGGTCCGCTCCGCGAGCGAGCAGCTCCTCGGCCACCGCGACCCCGAGCGCCTCCGGTTCCGACGAGGATCCGGTGCGGTCGGCGCGGATCACCTCGCGGCCATCGGGCGTCGCCACCAGCGCCGACAGCTCCAGCGCGTCGCCGGCGAGTCGGGCGAACGCGGCGATCGGCGTCTGGCATCCGCCGTCGAGCCGCGCCATGACCGCGCGCTCGGCCCGCACGCGCCGCGCGTCCGACTCGCAGTGCAGCGCGGCGCGCACGCGCCGGATCGTGTCGGCGTCGTCAGCGCGCGTCTCGACGCCGAGTGCGCCCTGCGCGATCGCCGGCAAGAACGCCGGCGGTGCGAGGCGCTCGACGATCCGATCGGCGTGGCCGAGCCGGACCAGGCCGGCGGACGCCAATACGATCGCGTCGAACAGGCCGTCGTCGAGCTTGCGCAAGCGCGTGTCGACGTTGCCGCGCAACGGCACGACGGTTACGTCCGGCCGTAGCGCGCGGAGCTGGCACTGGCGGCGCAGGCTCGACGTGCCGACGGTGGCGCCCGGCGGCAGCGCGTCGAGCCGAACGCCGTCGCGCGACACGAGTGCGTCGAACGGATCCGCCCGCTCCGAGATGGCCGCCAGCGCAAGCCCCGCCTCGAGGTCGGCCGGCACGTCCTTCATGCTGTGGACCGCCAAGTCGGCGCGGCCGTCGAGCAACGCCTGCTCGATCTCCTTGACGAACAGTCCCTTGCCACCGACCTTAGCGAGCGGCACGTCCAAGATCCGATCGCCTCGCGTCCTGATGACGACGAGATCGACCGCAAGGTCGGGATCGGCGGCGCGAAGGCGATCGCGCACGTGATTGGCCTGCCACAACGCGAGCGCACTGCCCCGGGTCGCAATCTTCACGCTGGTCCCCTGTGTTTTGCAGGGCGAGGCGCCCCGTCGGCAGCCGGTGCCGTCTCCTCGGCGACCGCGTCATCGCCCACCTCGTCGAGGGCGAATAGTTCGCGGACGGCGCGCGCGAGTTCGGCCACGTCGGCGGCCCCTCCCCCTTTTAGCGCCACCATAGGTTGATGAAGCAACTTGTTGACAATTTGATCGGCCAGACGCCGCACGGCGTCGGCGCGCTGGTCCGGCGACTTGTGTTCGAGCCCGGCCGCGACGCGCTCGGCCTCGGCGCGAGCGATGGCGGCGAACCGGTCGCGCAGCGCGCGGATCGTCGGGACGACCGCCTGCACGTCGAGCCATCGGCAAAACTCCTCGACCTCGCGGTCGACGATGTCCGCGGCGTCCTGCGCGTGGCGCGCGCGCTCGAGCAAGTTCTCGGCGACCGCCTTCTGCAGGTCGTCGATGTCGAACAGGTACACGCCGTCGATGTCGCCGACCGCGGGCTCGGCGTCGCGCGGCACCGCGATGTCGCAGATGACCTGCGGCTTGTGCCGCCGCTTGCGCATCGCCCGCTTGATCAACTTGCGCGTGAGCACCGGTTCGCGCGAACCGGTCGAGCTGATCACGACATCGGCGATCGCGATGACGCCCTCGAGGTCCTCCCACGAACGCGCGATCCCGTCGACGCGCTCGGCCACCGCCCGCGCGCGCTCGGGCGAGCGGTTGGTCACGAGCACCGTGCTCGCGCCGTTCGCGCGCAGGTGGCGCGCGGCGAGATCGGACATCTTGCCCGCGCCGACCACGAGCACGGTCTTTCCGTCGAGTTCGCCGAACACGCGCGCCGCCAACTCCACCGCCACCGATGACACGTTCGCCGCGCCGCGCGCGATGCCGGTCTCGGTGCGGACCCGCTTGGCGACCGCGAACGCGCGCTGCATGCACCGGCGCAGCACCGGCCCCACCGCTCCGCCGTGTTCGGCCGCCGCGAACGCGCCCTTGAGCTGGCCGAGGATCTGTGCCTCGCCGACGACCATCGAGTCGAGCGCGGACGCGACGCGGAACGCATGGGCGACTGCGTCTCGGTCGACGTGCTCGTACAGAGCCGACTCGAGCTGCTCTCGGCTCACCTGGCGCGCGTCGGCAAAAAAGCGGCGCACCTCGGCGGTCGCCGACGCGATCGCCGACGCGGGCGCGCCGCGCGGCGGCGCGCCGTAGATTTCGACGCGATTGCACGTAGACAGGATCATCGCCTCGGCGATCGGCGCACGCTCGACCAGCGCCGCCAGCGCCGGCCCGATGTCCCCGTCGGCGAAAGCGATCCGCTCGCGCAGCTCGACCGGCGCGGTTCGCCACGACACTCCCACGACGAACAGATCGCCCGCCATCGCGCTACCCCACCGACCTCCGCGCCAGGTAGACCAGCAAGACCGCGAGCGCGGCGACGAAGCCGGCAATCGTGAGCGCGGCGGTCTTGCGCCCGCGCCAGCCGGCCGCGACGCGGCCCACGAGGACGCCACCGAACGCCAGCCAGGTCACCATCGCGAAGCCGTACTCGGGCCGCTCGTACCAGTTGACGGACCGCTGCGCCGCCCACATCGCGCCCAGCATCATCGACACCGTGAGCACCGGAAACCCGACGACGATGAGCCGGTGCAACAGCAGGTCGAGCGTCTCGAGCGCGATGCCGCGCCGGAACAACAGCCCGTCGAACCGCTTGCGCTTGAGGTTGCGCGCCTCGAGCAAGTAGACCACCGCCAGCGCCGTCGCCAGCGCGAACAGGGCGACCGCCACCATCGCGAGACTGATGTGCACGCGCCCGATCGCATTGAGGCCGGGGACCGGCTCGCCCGACGGCGTCAGGCGCGCGGCGGCCAACAGGATCAGCGCGGCCGGGGCGACGAACGCACCGAGCACGTCGATGCGGTACCGCATGCTCGCGGCCAGAAACCCCGCCGCCACCAGCCACGACAGCGCGCCGATCGACTCGCGCACCGACGTGCCCGGATGCACGCCGGCCAGGTCGCGGGCAGCGATGTCGGCGCCGTGCGCGACCAGTGCCGCGAGCAGCAGCCACTTGGCCGCGCGGCGCGCGCGTGGCCATACGTCGTACAGCACCGCGAAGAACGCCGCGGACGCCGCGGCGTACAGCGCCATGGCCGCATAGAACGCAGGAGAAAGCGCCGTCAACTGCACGCCGCCTCCGTCAAAGCGGCTCACCGATGAATCCGCAGCACACGTCGTATGCCGTGTCGCCGACGATCACCGAGTTCATGTACTGGTCCGCGCCGAGCGCTGCAAGCGCGGCCTCGTCCTTGACGCGCCCGACCAGGTCCGCGGTGTCCGGATCGTCGCCGGCCACCTTGAGAAACAGCACCGCCGGCCGGATGCGGAACGCGCGACCGTCGTCCGCCAGCGTCATCACGTCGCCGTCCACGTCGACCTTGGCGTCCGCCATCCACGCATCGAGGCGGTTCTGAGAGATGAATAGCCGTGCCATGCGAACTCCGATTCCGGTTCCCGCCCGCGGCGTGAGGGCGCCTGCGGGGGCGCCCGCCGCGATCGCGCGCGCGTCACCGCTGCCGCGACCGCGGGACGCGGCGCGCCCGGTGACCGCAGCGGATGCCGGGATGACATACGCCTCTAGCATAGGGGGGCGGCGCGGCGCGAGCAATCGCACAGCACCGCTTCGGCCGCCGGCAAGCGCGCGTTCTCGCGCGGTTTTCGGGCGCTTGCCGCGTGCCAGAGCCCACGCGCGCGGCCGCTGTGACTTGCGGCGCGGTCGCGGCGTCGTTATTTATAGCCGTCTTCACTTGTCTTCCAACGACGTGGGAAAGGACCGCCGAATGGCCAGCGCGAACACGATCGAAGTCACCGACGACAACTTCCAATCCGAAATCCTCGAGTCCGACATCCCGGCACTCGTCGACTTCTGGGCCGTGTGGTGCGGCCCGTGCCGTCAGATCGCGCCGACCGTGGACGCGCTGGCAGACGAGTACAAGGGCCGGCTCAAGGTCGGCAAGATGAACGTCGACGACCACCAGCAGGTGCCGCAAAAGTACGGCATCCGGTCGATCCCGACCCTTTTGCTGTTCAAAGGCGGCCAGGTGGTCGACCAGATCGTCGGCGCGGTCCCGCGCCAAAAGCTCGAAGAAGCGATCCAAAAGCACCTGTAGCGTCGCGCCGGGCGGCGGCGGACCACGGTCCGCTGCCGCGGCGATCCGCTTTCGGTCAGAACCCGTGGCGGCGGGCCGACACCGACGACACGAGGCCGAGACCCAGGAACACGGTCATGACCGACGAGCCGCCGTACGACACGAGCGGCAGCGTGACACCGACGACGGGCGCGAGGCCGAGGACCATCGCGACATTCACCGCGGTGTGCCAGAACAACATCGCCGCGACCCCCAAGCACAGCACCGCACCGAAGCGATCGCGCGCGTGAAGCGCCGCGTTGACGATCCACAGGATCAGGAACGCGAACAGCGCGAGCAGGACGACGCCCCCGACGAACCCCCACTCCTCGGCGAACACCGAAAACGGAAAGTCCGTCCAGTGTTCGGGAAGGAACTTGAACTGGTTCTGCGTGCCGTTCATGTAGCCTTCGCCGAGGATGCGGCCCGAGCCGACCGCGATGATCGACTGCTTGGTGTGCCAGCACAGGCCCGTCGGATCCGACTCCGGGTCCAGGAAGCACAGCACGCGGTTGCGCTGGTAGGTTTCCATCCGCTCCCACAACAACGGAAGCGCCGCCAGGCCGGCGATCACGACCGCGTGGATGCGCCACAGGTCCGACACGGTGAAATACGCCACCGACAGGACGATGAGCGCGACCAGCACGGCGCTGCCGAGATCCGGCTGTGCGACGATGAGGCCGACCGGCGCCGCGAGTGCGGCGACGCGGACGGCGATCTGCCGGCGGGTGAGCTGCCCGCCCTCGGCCTCCTGCGCGAACTGTGCGAGCGCCACGATCACCGCGATCTTCGCCAGCTCCGACGGTTGCACGGTGACGCCGGCGACGCCGAGCCACCGCTGGGCTCCTTTGACCGACACGCCGGCGACGTAGACGAGCGCGACCGCGACGATGGCCCCGCCGAGCAAGAACCACGCGAACCGCTCCCAGAACCGGTAGTCGATCGCGGTCATCGCGAAGAACGCGATCGCTCCGGCGAGCATCCACGCGACCTGGCGGGCGAACAACGCCTCGTGCCGCGTACCGGACAGCGCGCTGTGCAGGTTGAGCAGGCCGATCCCCGCGATGAGCACCGTCGTACAGAACAGCGGCCAGTCGAACCGCGACGCGAACCGGAGCCACCACGGCCGGCCGACGGTCGCGCGCGCCAGGCCGAGCCGGGTCATGGCCGCCCCCCTCGCTCGCGCACGAGCGCGGCATAGCCCTCGAAAATCTCGCGCGCGATCGGCGCCGCCGCCTCTCCGCCGTGGCCGCCGTGCTCGACGAGCACGGCGATCGCGATCGCCGGGTCGCGCGCCGGCGCCCAGCCGGCGAACCAGGCATGGTCGCGCGTCGGATCCCACCCCTTGCGCGGCTGCGCGTCGCCGTCCTTCCGCCGGCGACGGCGGCCGCGCACCTGCGCCGTGCCGGTCTTGCCCGCGAACTCGATGATCGCGCTGGCGGCGTCGTGCGCCGTGCCGCCCTCGGCGTTGACGACGGCCCACATACCGCGGTGGAGCTGTTCGATCGTCTGCGGCGACGCATGAATGCGGCGGCGCAGGGTGGGCTCGTAGCGCGCCACGACGCGGCCCTCGGCGTCCTCGATGCGTTCGACGATCTGCGGGGCGTACAGCGCGCCGCCGTTGGCGATGGCGGCGTAGGCCTGGGCGAGTTGCATCACGGTGACGGCGACGTCGCCCTGGCCTGTCGCCGTGTTGAGCGTGTAGCCGATCTTGAAGCCCCCGCGCGCCTCGTACCACGCGCGCGTGGGAATGCGGCCAGCCACGTCGCCGTTGAGGCCGATGCCGGTCGGCTGACCGAAGCCGAGGTCGCGCGCCACCTCGGCGAGCCGGTCGATGCCGACGACTTCGGCCAGCTCCCACACGAACACGTTGCACGAATGCTCGAGCGCCTCGACGACGGTGATCTTGCCGTGCGCGTGGCCGCCGGGGCAGCGGAACGTGCGATGGCCGCGCACGATGCGCCCCTTGCACTCACGCACCTCGCCCGGCGCGATGACGCCGTCCTCGAGCGCCGCGATCAACGTGACCGGCTTGAACGTCGACCCGGGCGGATAGTGCTGGCGGAGCACCTTATCGACGAATGGCTTGCGGGGATCGGCGAGCATCTGCTGCATCTGCGCCTGCGTGAGGTGGCCGGTCATCACGTTGGGGTCGAACGACGGCTTCGACACGATCGCGCGAACGCGGCCGGTGTGCACGTCCAGCACGACGACCGCCGCCGCCGCATGCCAGCGCACCGCGCGCTCGGCGATCTGCTGCAAGTCGAGGTCGATCGTCGTCACGATGTTGTTTCCGGGCACCGGCGGCTCGAATTTCGGCCCGCGGATGAGTGCCGCGCTCTCCTCGTCGTCCACGCGCGCCCCCGTCGCGTCGGCGACGTAGCGCTCGATGCCCTTTTTGCCGCGCAGGTAATGCTCCCACTCCCGCTCGAGTCCGTAGCGGCCGATGAACTCATCCGCGTCGTAGCCGCGGGGTCCCAGCTCGGCGAGCTCCTCCGCGGTAGGATGGTTCATGTATCCGAGCGCATGTGCGGCGAGATCGCCGTAGAGGTAGCGACGGTATGGCTCGTCCACGACGGATACGCCGGGCAGTTCGAACTTCGACTGCTCCACGAGCGCCGCGCGGTCGCGGCTCTGGTCTTCGAGCACCAGCACCGCACGGTTCGGGTCGCGGCGGCGGGCCGCGGCGAGGCGGTCGACGACCTGCCGCCGCTCGTCGTCGTCGAGGTCGAGCAGGCCGGCGAGCCGATCGACCACCGGCCCCACGGCCGACGCGGGCGTCATGTAGATGTTGAACGCCGGCCGATTGTCGACGAGCGGGCGGCCGAGCGTGTCGAGAATCTTGCCGCGCACCGACGGCAGATAGCGCGTATTGACGACCTTCTCGATGACGCCCTCGTGGTAGCGCTCGCCGCGCAATACTTGTAGCTGCCACAGCCGACCCACGAGGATGGCGAACGTGCCGAGCGCCACGGCGACGAGCCAGCGCAGCCGCCGGCGCAGCTGGGGCATGACCGGCGCCGCGCCGGGGGCGCTGCGGATCAGCACGGCGCCCCTCCCCGCCGCGGGCGCTCCACGCGACGGCCCGCCGCCGCCCGCGGGCGGGCGGCGCACGCGCGGCGGCCCCGCGTGCCAGCGGTCGATGGATTGCGCGCTCGTTCGCTCACCGAACCGTCCGGTGTTTTAGAACACGCCCTCGCGGACGGCCAGGCGCTCGCGTTGGGTGCGGGCGAACGCGGCGTCCACCGCGCGGCACAGGCGGAACGCCGCCGGGCCGCACACGCCGGTGAGCGCCGCCGACGCCGCGAGCACGGCGAGTTCGTCGGCCAGCGGCGCCGGGCCGACGCCTACCGCGGCGCGAAGAGCGATCAGCAACGCGGCGGACGCGACGGCCGCCAGCGCCGTGAACGCGGCGGTCACCAGCCACCCGCGGACGATCAGGCGGCGGTGAACGACGTGAGCGGCGAGGCACAGCGCGCCGGCGTCGGCCGACCACATCCCGCGCGGCGTGCCGAGCAGCAGGTCGGCCAGATACCCCAGCACGACCGCTCCGAGCACCGACGGCGCCAGCCGCTGGCGCGCCGTGAGCCCGAGGTACGCCGCGAACAACGCCACCGCATCCGGCATGGCGCGATCGACCGGAATGAACCGCCACACGACGCCGAGCACCAGCACGACCGCGTAGCCGATCATCACCTGCGCCGCGATGCGCACGTCAGAGTCCCGTCCCGGCCGCCGTATCCCCGCGAGTCATCGGTACGGCCCCAACGAGTAGGCCGGCCGCGACCGGCGGCGCTGGCCCGCGCGCGGATCCGGCGGTGGCGGCGGCGCGAGCACGACCAACACGTGGCGCAACCGGCCGAAGTCGACCGCCGGTTCGACCTCGACCTCTTGGTACAGGCTATAGCTCTTGGTGACCACCTTGGAGATGCGGCCGACGCGGATGCCGGCCGGCAGCGCCCCGCCGAGGCCGCTGGTGACCACCTCGTCGCCCTCGGCCACCTCCTGTCCGCGTTCGAGGTACTCGATCTCGCATGTGTAGGCGTCCGGCCGCCCGACTCCGCGGAGCACGCCGCGGCCGCCGGTCCGCTCCACCACCACGTCGATCGCCGACTCCGGGTCGGTCGCGAGCAGCACGTCGCTGTAGCGGCCGTAGACGCGCTGCACGCGGCCGACCAGGCCGGCCGGCGCGATCACCGGCATCCCGGGCGCGACCTCCCCGTCGCCGCGGTCGAGCCGGATCCGAATCACCCGGAAGTGCGGGTTGACCCCCGAGGAAATCACGCGCGCGCCGATCGTCTCGGCGGCGGTCGTGCGACGCAGGCCGGCGAGCTGTTCGAGCGCGTCGACGTGGGCCGCGCGGCGGCGCGCCTCGGCGAGCTGCCGGCGCAGCTCGGCGTTGGCCGCGCGCAGGTCCTCGTTTTCCTCCTCGACATCGACGAGCCAGACGTAGCGGTTCCACCAGCCGCCGACGCCTTCGACGACCCACGACACGGCCGCCTGCAGCGGCGACGACACGCGCAGCACGGCGCGGTCGAACGCATTGATGTCCGCGGGATCCTTCCAGTGTGCGGTGAGCATCGCGGCGGGGACGGCCAACAACAGCACGACCAGGCCGTAGTCCAACAACCGCCGCCGCAACGTCATCGGGCGCCTACTGCAAGGCGATCTCGCGCAGCAGATTCAGCTCGTCGAGCGCCTTGCCGGTGCCGAGCACCACCGCGAGCTGCGGGTTCTCGCACACCATCACGGGCAGTCCGGTTTCCTCGCGCAGCATGACGTCGATGTTCTTGAGCTTCGCGCCGCCGCCCGACAGCACGATGCCCTTGTCGACGATGTCGGCCGACAGTTCCGGCGGCGTGCGCTCGAGGACCGTGCGGACCGCGTCGACGATGGCGTTGACCGGCTCCTGCAGCGCCTCGCGGATCTCGTCGGAGTTGACCACGAGGGTCTTCGGCACGCCCGCGACGAGATCGCGCCCCTTGACCTCGACGGTGAGCACCTCGTCCAGCGGGTAGGCGGAGCCGATCTCCTGTTTGATCAGCTCGGCGGTGCGCTCGCCGATCAGCAAGTTGTACTTGCGCTTGATGTACTGGACGATCGCCTCGTCCATCTTGTCGCCGGCGACGCGGATCGACTTGGACAGCACGATGCCGGCGAGCGAGATGACCGCGACCTCCGTCGTACCGCCGCCGATGTCGACGATCATGTTGCCGCTCGGCTCGGTGATCGGCAGGCCGCCGCCGATCGCCGCGGCCATCGGTTCCTCGATCAAGTAGACCTCGCGAGCGCTCGCCGCGAGCGCGCTGTCGCGCACCGCGCGCTTTTCGACCTCGGTGATGCCCGACGGGACGCACACGATCACGCGCGGGCGCACCAGCGTGCGCCGATGGTGCGCCTTCTGGATGAAGTAGCGCAGCATCGCCTCGGTGACCTCGAAGTCGGCGATCACGCCGTCCTTCATCGGTCGGATCGCCACGATGTTGCCCGGCGTGCGGCCGAGCATCTCTTTGGCTTCCTTGCCGACCGCCAGCACCTTCTTGACGCCGGACACGCCGCGCTGGACCGCCACGACGGATGGCTCGTTCGCGACGATCCCCCGCCCCTTGACGAACGTGAGGGTCGTCGCGGTGCCGAGATCGATGGCGAGGTCGTTGGAAAAGAGCCCGTATACCCAGTCGAAAAGCATCCCCTGCTGTCCCCTCGCGGCGCCGCGCGCGGCGCGTGCCTGTGGATAAAGTTCGGTAAGTAACTCGATATGAAACGGAAACCGAGAACTCCCCTGCGCCGCCGCGAATCCAGGCACTGCGATATCACGGACGTATGCCAAATTGCAAGCAATTCTAGTTAGGTAAGCCCGAGCACCGAATCGGTGTGGGCCGCGGCGCGCGGCCCGCCGGCCCGCGGCTCGGGTCCGGCCGCGCGGCGGTGGTCGCCGCACGGGCCGGACCGACCCCGACCGCCGCCGGCCGGGCGTGGGCGCCGCACGGTCGCCGGCCGGCCGCACCCCGGCGGGCGGACCGCGCCGGGCCGGCGGGCGCTCC
>RFGE01000372.1 GCA_003696105.1 Deltaproteobacteria bacterium
CGGGTGTCGGCCGGCCCGCCCCCGCGCAGCACGTCGACCGACTCGGCGATCTCGACCGCGTTGCCGACCGCGTCGCCGATCGGGTCGTCCATGCGCGTGAGCACGGCGGTCACGCGCTTGCCGGCGGCCGCACCGATGGCGCGGATGGCCGTGGCCAGGCGACGGGCGTCGTCGAGCGTCTTCATGAACGCGCCGCTGCCCACCTTGCAGTCGAGCACCAGGCCGTCGATCCCCTCGGCCAGCTTCTTCGACATGATCGACGTCGCGATCAGCGGAATCGACTCGACGGTGGCGGTGACGTCGCGCAGGGCGTAGAGCACGCGGTCGGCCGGCGCCATGCGGTCGGTCTGGCCGATCATGCAGACGCCGAGTTCGGCCACCTGCGCGACGAACCGATCGATGTCGAGGTCGACGCGAAAGCCGGGAATCGACTCGAGCTTGTCGAGCGTGCCGCCGGTGTGGCCGAGCCCGCGGCCGCTGACCATCGGTACGGCGACGCCGCACGCCGCGACCGCCGGGGCGAGCGGGATCGAAATCTTGTCGCCGACGCCGCCGGTCGAGTGCTTGTCGACGCGCGGCCGATCGACGCGCGACAGGTCGACCACGTCGCCGGAGTGGACCATCGCGTCGGCCCACGCGGCGGTCTCGTCGTCGTCGAGGCCGCGGAAGTAGACGGCCATCAACATGGCCGCGGTCTGGTAGTCGGGAACCGAGCCGTCGGCCACGCCCGCGATGAACGCGCGGATCTCGTCGCCGGTGAGCTGGCGTCCGTCGCGCTTTTTGCGGATGAGCTCCTGCGGCAGGAACGTCAAGGTCGTCAATACCCCGCAGCCTTGCGCTGCGTCTTGCCGGTGACGATTGCCACCGAGGCCGACGCGCCGATCCGGTTGGCGCCGGCCATCGCCATCTTCGCGGCGTCCTCCGCGGAGCGGACGCCGCCGGACGCCTTGACGCCCATGTCGTCGCCGACGATGCGCCGCATCAACTGGATGTCTTCGACGGTGGCGCCGCCCTTGCCGAACCCGGTCGACGTCTTGACGAACGCGGCGCCCGCGAGCTTCGCGAGGACGCAGCCGATGACCTTTTCATCGTAGGTGAGCGCGCCCGTTTCGAGGATGACCTTGACGATGGCCGGCTTGGCGGCTTTCACGACGCGACAGATGTCCTCGTAGACGGTTTCGTAGTCGCGCGACTTGAGCGCGCCGATGTTGATGACCATGTCGATCTCGTCGGCGCCGTTGCGGACCGCCTCGCGCGCCTCGTACGCCTTGGCGGTGGGCGCCATCGCGCCGAGCGGGAAGCCGACCACCGTGCACACCGCGACGCCGCTGCCGCGCAACAGCTGTTTGCACAGCGGCACCCAGGTCGTGTTGACGCACACGGACGCGAACCCGAACTTGCGGGCTTCTTCGCACAGATTGCGGATGTCGTCCCGCGTGGCGTCGGCGCGCAACAGGGTGTGGTCGATCATGCGCGCGAACTCGCTCGGCGACGCGGGCTTGTCGCCGAGCCAGGCGACGCGGCTCGCGCCGGCGGCCTCGATCGCGCGTACCGACCACGGGCGGCGGACCACGCAGCTGCCGCAGGTCGAGCAGTCCTCGACCGAGTCGTCCGTGCAGTCGCCGCCCTGGACGACGCGCAGGCTGGGCCGTGCGGCGGCGCCGGCGAGGCGCTGGCGCACGCGTTCGGCGATGGTGTCGACGAGGCGGTCGAGATCGGAATCGTCCAGGCGCAAGGTGCGCAATCCTAGCGGAATCTTTCGGCGTCTCCAACCGTTTGGCCGCAGCGTGCCGAAAAACCGGGGCGCGCGGCGTCCGCGCCGGCGGCCGCGATGCGGCGCGTGGCGCGGGCGGTCCGGGAGTCGAGAACCGGTCGGCGGACGGGGAACGCGGCTGTCCGCCGACGTTTTCGCGGGCGCGGAGCGGGCGCGGGGCGCGCGGGGGAGCGGGACGACAGCGGCGCGGAGCGGAAGCGGGGCGCGCGGGGCGGTCGAGAGCGGGCGCGGAGCGGGAGCGGGGCGCGCGGTGCGGTCGAGAGCGGACGGCATCGGGGCCGCTGCGGGACGGCGGCGGTCGGTGAGCCATCATCGCCGCGTACGCGACGACACGGTCGGTGGGCGTGGTGGGCACGAGCCGCGGCGGGCGCCGGGGGCGGGGCGCCCGGTCGAGCCCGGCGGGAGTGTCTCGGGGCGCCCACCGACCGGCTTCGGCTCGGGCTCGTCGCCGCAGCTGTCACTTCTCACGATCATGACCCACGAATTCTCACGATCATGACCCCGGAAAAGCTCGCACCCTGGTCGATTGGAGCCGCGGCAGATAAATGGCCTCGCAGAAGCGGCCGGCGCGGGCTCGGTGTCGAAGCAACCCCGGTGCGGGCTCGGCGGCCGCGCGTGGTGGTGCTGGGATCTACACAGAACTCGGGACGTGATCGTCGGGACGTGATCGAATGAATGAGGCAAGACGTTCCCGCTCGGACGTTTGCGCCGCAGTAGATTGCGGATTGACCGCAGGCTGCGCAATGAGCAAGATGACGGCTGACCACCGACACAGGCGAGGCA
>RFGE01000373.1 GCA_003696105.1 Deltaproteobacteria bacterium
CCGGTGAGCCGCGCGCGGTCGAGGCAGGCGCCCGCCAGTTTGGCCCCCGTCAAGTTCGCGCCGGACAGATCCGCGCCCGACAGGTCCGCTCCCGACAGGTCGCGGCCCGACAGGTCCGCACCCGACAGGTCGGCTCGCGCGAGCTGCGCCCCGGGCCCCACGTCCGGGGCGGCCGGCTCAACCGCGCGGACGGCCGCGGTCACGGCGCTGCCCCCGCGGGCAGACGCGGCACCTGCGTGCACACCTGCGTGCCCTGACCCGTCTGCAGTGCCGCGCCGACCGCGACCGCGACGTCCGCATGCTCGGTCGACCGCAGCGGCTTGCCAAAGTACTCGCCGATGATCCGGCGGACGATCGGCATCAGCGTGCTGCCACCGATCAACAATACCTCGTCGATGTCGTCGGGCGTGCGGCGGGCGCGCGCGAGCGCGCGGTCGAGCACCGGCACCATGCGGCGGGCGATCTTCGCCCACCTCGGCTCGATCCACGCGCGGTCGATGCCGAGCCGCAAATCGTGTCGCTGCCCGTTGGCAACGAATGCATCGTTCATCACCAGCGACGCCCGCGTCGCCGTCGACAGCTGGCGCTTGACCGACTCCGCCCGCCACAACAGCTCCTGCCACTTGACGACGTCCCGGTGCAGATCGACCCGGCGCGCCTGATACAGGTGGCCGGCCACCGCCTCGGCCAGCTCCTCGTCGAAGTCGACCCCGCCGAGCAGGTCGTCGCCGTCGATCGCCAGGCACTCGAAATGCAGGCCGTCCTGCGTGATGATCGTGACGTCGAAGGTGCCGCCGCCGAAATCGCACACGGCAAGCCGGCGCAACGCGGTGGTCTCGTGCATGCCGTGGGCGAGACACCCGGCGACGGGCTCCGGCACGAACTGCTGCACCGCGAGGCCGGCGAACTGGGCCGCCTGCTTGAGCGCCTGGCAATACGCCGGCGACGCCGTGGCCGGGACGGTGACGACGGCTCGGCGCACGGCTGCGCCGAACCGCAGCTCCGCGAGCTGCCTGATGTGGCGCAGCACCTCTCCCGCAACCTGCTGCGGCGCGTACTGGCGGCCGCGCACGTCGAGCAGCGCCATGTCGTCGGGACCGCTCGCGATCGCGTAGGCGACGCCCGCGTCGAGCCGGCGCACCTCGCGCTCGTGCACGTGGCGTCCGAGCAACCGTTTGATCGCTGTGATCGTCGCCGCCGGGTCGCGAAGGATCTGATGAAGCGCACGCCGGCCGACCAAGGGCTCGCTGCGCTCGGGGATGTATACGGCACACGGGATCGCGCGCTCGCCCTCATCCACCACGAAGTGCAGCTTGCCGCCGACGAACCCGCAGGCGGAGACCGTACTCATGCCGAAGTCGATGCCGAGTACGACCTCCCGGTTGGAGCCGGGTTGCATACTGGTTCATTCGACCACGCGATGGAAATCTTGACGGCCGCCGCTGCGATCTCTGACGGAATCTGCCGCAACTGCACGACGTCGCGTGTTCGCACGGTGGAACGTGGCTTGCAATCCACCGGCGCGTGGTCCGCCTTGCGCGCTTCATCTGTGTCGCCCTGGTCGCGGTGGCGGCGCCGGCGTCGGCCGGCGAGCCGGCGCTCACGCGGATCGAGGCCAACGTCGCGGGCGGCGTGTCGGTCGGCGGCGGCAGCGGCGCCAGCGCGACGAAGGTGGCGGCGTACACCGTGGGAGCGATCATCGATCACGCCATCGTCGCCGACCCGTGGGTCACCGCGCAGGCGGGTGTCTTCTTCGAGGGCGGCGACCGAGCCGGGGTCGGCGTGCGCGCCGGCGTGCGGGTCCACCCGGCTGGGACGCGCACGCGCTTCGGCGCCGCGATCGTCTCGGTCGTCGCGCCGTACACGTTTGCAGGCGTGGCGGCGAGCGCCGGTTATTGCTGGCCGTTCGGCGGCATCGCGGCGTGCGCCGACGTGGAGGGCGGCGCCTTCGCGCTCGGCGACGACCTCGCCGAAGGTACGGTCGCCGCCCAGCTTCAACTCGTGCTCGGAATGCGATTCGATGTGTTTTGAAGTCGCCGCCCTGTGCGCCGCGCTGGCCCTGTGTAGTCTCGGGTGCGGCGACGTGTGCACGCGCAACAGTGATTGCGCGGTCGGCTTCGTCTGTTCGGTGTCCGGAACGTGCGGCCCTGCGCCGGTGGACGCGAGCGCCGGGGATGGCGCCACGTCGACCGATGGGGGCGACCTCGCCGACGCCGGCGTGACGAGCGATGGCGGCGACCTCGCCGACGCCGGCGCGACGACCGATGGCGGCGACCTCGCCGACGCCGGCGACGGCGGCCCGGACGGCGGCGGTGCACCGATCATCGGTATCGATCTGCGCGACGCCGCCGCCCCCGTTGTCGATTTTCCGCCGACGGACGCGGGACGTGTGGACGCTTCGTCGCCCATGGACGCGTCCGTACCGTCACCGGATGCTCCGGCCGCGCCGGACGCAAGCTTGCCCACCCCGGACGCGAGTCCGCCGGCCGACGCGCCGCCGGCCGATGCCGGCTACCGTCCCGACGCGTCCCCGCCGGATGCCGGCGGGCTCCCGTTCGCCCCTCTTCGCCCGGATCACAAACCGCTGGAGCGACTGCCGTGAGCCCCAACAGCAAGAGCGTCGACGACATTCTCGCCAAGGTGGACAACCTGCCGACCCTGCCGCTGGTCGCGATGCAGGTCGGCGAACTCGTCAACGATCCGCGGTCCACCGTGGCCAAGGTCGCCCAGGTAATGCGGCGCGACCCGAGCCTGAGCGCCAAGGTGCTGCGCCTGGTGAACTCGTCGTACTACGCGATCCCCGGGGGCGTGTCCGACGTCGGCCGGGCCATCTCTTTCGTCGGGTTCAACAGCCTCTACCAGTTGGTGCTGAGCGTGTCGGTCATGCAGGCGTTGCGCACGCCGGCGGGCAGCCAGTTCGACGCCGGTGGGTTGTGGCTCCACTCGCTGGCTGTCGGGGCCTGCGCGGAGGTGCTGGCCAACCACATCGGCCACAAAGATCCCGGCACGTGCTTCACGGCCGGGCTGTTGCACGACATCGGCAAGATCGCGCTCGCGATCGCCGACACGGACCGGTTCGGAGAGGCGATCGACCGGGCCAGCGCCAATGGCATGCCGATGGCATCGGCCGAGCAGGAGGTGGGCTTGCCGCCGCACGACCGCGTCGGCAGCCGCCTCGCCAAGCGGTGGAAGTTTCCGCAGGAGTTGCTGCTGCCGATCGAGCACCACCACACTCATGCAAGCCCGGACTTGCGGCGCCGCGTCGGCAAGAACACGCTCGCGATCGTCGACATCGTCGCGGTCGCCGATCGGCTGTGCCGGACGTTCGCGCTCGGCAACAGCGGTTCGCCGGCCCCAGAGGAGCCGGCCGACGACGCGCTCGCGACCATCGGCCTCGGACCGCTCGACGTCGACACGATCTACAGCGAGCTGATGCGCCGGCTCGAACAGTCCAAGACGTTCCTGCAGCTAGTGGACGCCGCGTAGGCGCGGCCGCACGCCGCCGCCCGAGCCGCCGCATCCGCCGCGACCGGCCGGCGACCGCGACGCCCACGGCCGGCGCGCGATTGCCGATCGCCGCGCGCGAGGCTGCGCGCCCTACGCGACGACCTTCGGCAGGGACACGACGAACCGCGCGCCGCGCCCCTCCGCGCGCTCGTAGCGCAACTCGCCGCCGTGGTCTTGCACGATCTCGGCGCTGATCGCCAGGCCGAGACCGGAGCCGATGTCGTCCGCCTTGGTGGTGAAAAAGGGCTCGAACAGGTTGGGGATGTGCTCCTCGGGCACGCCGGGGCCGTCGTCGGTCACCGAGATCTCCACGCTGTCGTCGGAGTCGACCACGTCGACGTCGATGAAGCCACCCTGGGGCGACACGTCGGCCGCGTTGCGGATCAAATTGACGAGCACTTGCAGAAACAGCGGCTCGTTGACCTCGAGGGATACCGCGGGCAGCTCGCCGTGGCGCACGGTCGCGCGGGACCGCGTGTAGCCCTTGGTGAGGGCGATCGACGACTGGACGAGTTCGGCGACGTCGCACCGGCGATGGCCGACGTTTTGCGAGCGCACGAACCGGCGCATGGCCTCGAACAGGTCGCGGATACGGCGCGTCGTGTGATCCATGTCGTCGAGCGCGCGCAGCACGTCGGGGAACGCGGCCAGATCGTCGCGCATGTCCTCCAGTTCGAACTGCGACGCTTGCAGGCACAGCACGAGCGACGCGAGCTCGTGAACGAGGGACGCGGTCATCGCGCCGAGCGTTGCGCGCCGCGACACGTCGGTGAGGCGTGCGCGCGCGCTCGCGTTCGACGCCGCACGGCGAGCGAGCCGCGTCGCGCGGTCTTCGGTCGCCCACCGCTGTGCCTGTTTGACGAGAAATAGCGCGATCTCCTTGGCGAGGTCACCCTGGCCGACGGCGCGAACGCGCACCGACTGATCCGCCGCGATCGGTTCATCGACCGCCCAGTCGGCGTCGTGCTCGTCGCTGTCCGGCAGGGCGCCGGCCAGACGCCTGCTCGCGCCGGCCACATCGATCCACACCTCGCAGCCGAGGACGCCCTCCACCTGCCGCATCCGGCGCACGAGGATCGTCGCCGCCTCCTCGTACCCGTCGGCACCAGCCAGTTCGTCCGAGATGCCGGCCACCGCGAGCGCATCGGCCACGGTGCTCGCCAACCTGCGGCGCGTGTCTCGAAACTCGAAGGCGCGGCGTAGCGTAACCTCGAGCGCGTCGTGCCAGGGCTTGGCGACCTTGAACGGCGCGTCCGGGCGCGTCGTCGCCACGCGGGCCTTGTCGTCGAGGTAGCCGGTCAGCAGGATTCGGATGACATCCGGATTGAGCTCCTTCGCGCGGTCCAGCACCTCGATGCCGTCCATTCCCGGCATGCGCAGGTCGGAGATGACCGCGTCGTATTGCGTCCGCGCGAGCTTTTCCACCGCCTCCTCACCGGAGGCGGCGGCGTCGACGGCAAACAGATCGCCGAGTTCGTCGACCAAAGACTCCCGGACGACCTCGTCGTCATCCACGATCAGAATACGCTGTCGTTGCATCGTCTACTCCCAAGAACGCCCGTTGGATCCACTGGGTCGCGCGCACCGCCGCGGTGCCGTCGGGCCGGTGCGCCGGTCACGTCGTCGCCTCCGCGCGCGGCGCGTCGCGGCCGCCGCCACGATTCGGATCGGCATCCCCGTCGCGCGGCGAGCGCGCCGGAAACGACGCCTCGAATGCGGCGCCGGATTCGCACGGGATCAGCCGAAGGTCGCCTCCGCACTGCTTGGCAAGCCGCTGCGCGACGGACAGGCCGAGGCCGGTGCCGTCGCGGCGGCCCGACACGAACGGCTCGAACACGCGGTCGCGAATGGCCTCCGGCACGCCCGGCCCCGTATCGCGAACGATCAGGCGCCCGGCGTCCTCGCCGGCCTGCAGGACGAGGGTCAACGTCCCCCGGTCCGCCATGGCGTTGAGCGCGTTTTCGATCAGGTTGCCGAGGATGTGATGCACCGCGTCGGGCGGCGCGACGATCGGCGCGTGGTCGTCGCCTTCGCGGATCACCTCGACGGACGCCATACGCGGTTCGAACAAGGACAGCGCGACGTCGACCTCGTGCGCGAGGTCCATCTCGCGCGGATCGGACTCGAGCTGGCCGGCCTTGTGGGCTGCCCGCACCGACGCCACGATCTGCTCCATGCGCCCGGTGGCTCGGCGCGCGCGATCGAAATACGGAGCGAGCATTTCGGTGAGCTCGGCGTCGCCGCGGTCTCGAACGATCTTTTCGATGCGCCGCAGGGTGCTCGACAGCGCGGCCATCGGGTTGTTGATGCTGTGAGCGACCCCGGCGCTGAACTCACCGATCGCCGCGCGGCGCGCCGCGAGCGCAAGCTGGCCGCCGAGTGCGATCAGCTCCTGGTTGCGCTGCTCGAGGCGCTCCTGGGTGGCTCGCAGCCGTGCGACGACGCGCTCGAGTTCGGCGTGAGCGGCGTACAGCGCGGAGTGTTTGGCGATCAGCTCGCGCTCGAGCAACAAGCGCTCCGTGTGGTCCGTCGCCACACACGCGGCCAACGCACCGCGGGCCGGATGGTCCAGGTGAGTGACGTGCAGGGTCGCGAACAACGGGTAGCCGTCTTCGCGCCGCATCGCGACCTCCTCGTGCAGGCCCGGTCGCGTCAAGACGCGGTCGGCCGCCGCCGGGTCGTCGAACACCTCGGCCACCGGAGCGCCCACGAGGTCGTCGCGATCTCGGCCGACGAGCTGCGCCGCGGCGACGTTGGCCGCGACGATCACGCGCGTGTCGCGGTGGACGGCGAACACCGCCTGCGCGCCCTGCTGGTACAGGACGCCGAACACGTCGGCTTCCAGGGACGCATCACGGTGCATCGCAGGTTGATTCGACCGTGGCGCGCAACCCTTCAGTCCTCGCGTTCCGGGTCATTGATGACCTGGCGGGTCAGCCATGACCCATGCCTCCGGGTCGCAAACGACC
>RFGE01000374.1 GCA_003696105.1 Deltaproteobacteria bacterium
AAAGCCGCGCGCCTGCTCGATCTCGGGCCGCGGGTCGAGACCCAACTGCTCACCCCGAAGCGCGAGGTCAAGGTCGAATGCACGCTCGAGACGGACGACGGCCACATCGCGACCTACATCGGGTATCGCGTGCAGCACGACGACGCGCGCGGGCCGATGAAAGGCGGCATCCGCTACCACCCCGACGTCGATCCCGACGAGGTCACCGCGCTGGCGATGCTGATGACCTGGAAGACGGCTGTCGTCAATCTGCCGTACGGAGGCGCCAAGGGCGGCATCAACTGCGACCCGCGCAAGCTCAGCGACGGCGAACTGCAGCGACTCACCCGCACCTTCGTCGAGGGCATCCACGACCTGATCGGGCCCGACATCGACATCCCGGCGCCCGACATGGGCACGAACGCGCGGACGATGGCGTGGATCACCGACGAGTACGCCAAGTTTCACGGGTGGCAACCCGGCGTCGTGACCGGCAAGCCGATCGAACTCGGCGGCTCCTACGGGCGAGAGGCGGCGACCGGTCGCGGGGTCGTGTTCGCAATGGACAACCTGTTTCGCGACGACGGCACCACCGTCGGCCAGATGCGCTACGCGATCCAGGGGTTCGGCAACGTGGGCTCGTGGGTGGCGCGGCTGATTCACGAGCGGGGAGGGAAGGTGATCGCGGTGTCGGACATCGGCGGCGCGATCGAACACCCGGAGGGAATCGACGTGCCGGCGTTGTGCGATCACGTCGAGCGGACCGGGACGGTTGCGGGGTTCGCCGGCGCCAATGCCACGAACGCCGACGAGCTGTTGTTTGCCGACGTCGACGTGGTCGTGCCGGCGGCGCTCGGCGGCGTACTCACCAAGGACAACGCCGCCAACGTGCGCGCGCGCTACGTGATCGAGGCTGCGAACCACCCGGTCGAGCCCGAGGCGGACGAGGTGTTCGAGCGCCGCGGCATCACGGTGCTGCCGGACATCTACGCCAACGCCGGTGGAGTGACCGTGTCGTACTTCGAGTGGGCGCAAAACCGCCAGCACTACCGGTGGGAGGAGCAGCGCGTCAACGACGAGCTGCGCGCGGTGATGGACCGCGCGTACGCCGACCTGCGGGACGCGCGCGCCAAGTACAACTGCTCGTGGCGCACGGCCGCGTTCGCCCTCGCGGTGGCGCGGGTGGCGCGGGCGACGGCCCTGCGCGGCATCGGCTGACCGGGGCTATCGGCGGCGGCGCAGCCGCCGGCGCCCGGTCCACCCCGCCCACAACCACATCGCCGCCGACACGCGCATCGTCCACCACGCGGCGTCGGCGCGGCCGGCTTCGCCGCGCCCTTCGAACACGACCGCGAGCGCTGCCGCGGCGATTCCGATCGCGCACAGCATCGCCTGCTGGCCGAGGTGGTACAGCACGCGGGTCGACCGCTCCAGGTTGTGAAACTGAACCCGCAGTTCGCCGCGCTGCGCGGCCGTCATGAACTTGCGCAGCTCGCCCGGCAGGGCGAACGCCGCCAGCGCCAGTTCCTTGCCGGTGTCGACCACGAACGCCGACCAGTCGCCGTCGTCGCCGAGCACGAATTTTTCGAGGTAGGGCCGGATCACCGTCATCGGGTTCATGTCCGGATCGAGCGTCGTGCACAGGCCGGTGAGCAACAGCAGCGTCCGCTCCAGCAGGATCCACTCGCGCGGCACCTGGAAGTTGGCGGTCAGCTCGCGCAGCGAGATGTCCATCCGGCGCAGATCGGCGAGGTTGTCGAGCGACTTTTGCGGGTCGAACTTCAGATCCTTGAGGTTGAACGACTCGATGTGGACGTGTTCCTGAAACTGGTGGTGGAAGTATTCGATGACGCGTTCGAAGACCGCGTTGTCGGCGCCGCGCGCGACGAATCCCATCGATTTCATCGCGCGCACGATGCGCTCCGTGTCGCGCGCGATACCGCCCTGGATCAGGTCGATGATGCCGTCGCGCATCGCGGGCGACACCTCGGCGACCGCGCCGAAGTCGAGGAATACGATCTGCGGGCGGCCGCGGGCATCGGTCCGGACGAGCAGATTGCCCGGATGCGGATCGGCGTGGTACACACCGTCGGTGAATATCTGTTGGCAGTACAACTCGACGACGAGCCGCGCCACCGCGGAGCGATCGATGCCTCGCGCATCGAGCGCGGCGACGTCGCCGATCTTGACCCCGTCTTCGAACAACGTCGTGAGCACGCGCTCGGTCGAGTAGGCGTCGACGACCCGCGGAAACGCCACGTCGGACCGATCGAGGAAGTTTTCCGCGATGCGGTCGATGTTGCGGGCCTCCATGCGGAAATCGAGTTCGTCGAGGATCATCGAGCTGATCTCCGCGTGCACCTGGTCGAGGCCCTCGTAGGACAGAAACCACTCGACGATGCGAAAGATGCGCCGGAGCGTCTTGAGGTCGCTGCGGACGATGTCCTCGATGTCGGGGTACTGCACCTTGACCGCGACCTTCGACCCGTTGGGCAGCCGAGCGATGTGCACCTGGCCGATCGATGCGGACGCGACCGGCTGCTCGTCGAACTCGGTGAACAGATCGTGTGGCGTCTTGCCGTCGAACTCCTCGCGAAAACGCGCCTCGATGTCGCGGTAGGGGCGGGGCGGCACGCTGTCTTGCAGTCCTTCGAGCTGCCTGCGGAACTCCTCGGGCAGAAAGTTCGTCATGATGCTGATGAGCTGGCCGATTTTGATGAACAGCCCCTGCAGAGACAGGATCGTGCGCTCGACGCGGCGCGCGTTGCGCAGGTGTTTGCGCCGCAGGACCCGCGCCATCGCCGCCTCCGATCGGAACCGAGCCTGGACCCGCGCCGACAGGTAGCTGGCGACGACCACGAACGTGACCCAGTACGCTTTCACGAAGCGCCACGCGCGGGCCGGCGGCTTGGCACACGCGCACCGCGCCGCCGCGCCCTCGCCTGCGCGCGCGGCGGCGGACAGCGCGTGCGGACCGGCCGCGATTCCGTCGCCCCGCTGGGTCGGCTGCATCGGCGAAATCATAGCCCGGACGGGCGCGCGTCACGCGGCGCGCCGGCGGGCTTGACACGGCGCGTCGGCCCGTCCAACGTAAAGGGGTGTCAAACGCCGGGAACGCGCCGAAATCGGGCAACCGCGACCCCGACTTGCTCGACGACCTCGACGACAAGGACGGGCGCCTCCGCGCGCGGCTCGAGGCGTTCATTCCCGATCTCGTCCGGCGTGGCCTCGTCGCCGGGGTCGGCGCGGTCATGTCCACCGAAGAGGGGCTGCGCAAACTGACGCGCGATCTGTCGCTTCCCAAGGATGTCGCCACCTATCTC
>RFGE01000375.1 GCA_003696105.1 Deltaproteobacteria bacterium
ACGTCCGTCGCCGCGATGCCGCGCTTGACCACGCGCCGCACCTCGAGGCGGCCGGGATCCACCCCGATGGCCCGGATCGCGTCGCGCACCACGTCGACTGGGACGCCAAGGTCGAACAGCGCGCCGAGGATCATGTCCCCGGCCGCGCCGGCCGCGCCGTCGAAGTGCAACTGGCCGCGCACGATGTCCGTCATGCGTCGCGCACCCGGTTGATGAGCGTGGCGGCGACCGCCGCGCCGAACCCGTTGTCGATGTTGACGACCGTGACCCCTGGGGCGCACGACGACAGCATGCCGAGCAACGCCACGAACCCGCCGGCGCTCACGCCGTACCCGACGCTCGTCGGCACCGCGATGACCGGCCGGTCGATGAGACCGGCCACGACCGATGGCAGCGCCCCCTCCATGCCGGCCACGACGATCACGACCTCCGCGGCGCGCAACACCGCCGCGCGGTCGATCAGTCGGTGGACGCCCGCGACGCCGACGTCGCACACTCGCACGACCTGCTGGCCCAAGAACTCCAGCGTGACGGCGGCCTCCGCCGCCACTGGCTCGTCGCTCGTGCCCGCCGATACGACGGCCACCGGCCCGCGTCCGGGTGGCCGCGGGCGCTCGGGCGGCACGACCACCGCACGGGCGTCCGGGCGCGCAATGGCGCCGTCGACCGCGGAGGCGACGGCGGCTGCTTTTTCGGGGTCGACGCGCGTCGCGAGCGCACCGTTGCCGTGCCGCGCGAGCGACTGCAGCAACGCCGCGATCTGGTCGGCTGTCTTGGTCTGTCCGAGTACCACCTCGGGCACGCCGACGCGCAGCTCGCGGTGGTGGTCGACCGTCGCCATGTCCCCGAGGCGCTCGAACGGCAACTCGCGCAAACGCGCTTCGACCTCGTCGACGTTGGCGTCGCCCCGGGCGAGGCGCTCGAGCAACTGTCTTAGCCGCATGCGGTCCACTGGCGCGTTGTACCACCTGCCAGCGGCGTGCGGCCACCGGTCGAGCGCCGGCCTACGCCGCGGCGTTCCGGCGAATACGCACCTCCTCGATCGCGCGGTCGGTCGCCGCCGTCACCGTGAGCGTCACGTCACCGACGACGAGCGACTCCCCGACGCGCGGAATGCGCTTGAGTCGGTCGAGGATCAGCCCGCCGATCGATTCGTACGCCTCGTCGTCCTCTGGGAGATCGAGCCCGAGTTCCTCGTTGAGTCGATCGACCGGCGTGCGCGCCGCCACCCGCCACGCGTTCGGGCCCTCGCGTCGGATCGGCGACGGCCCCGTGTCGTACTCGTCGTCGATCTCGCCGACGATCTCCTCGAGGATGTCCTCGACCGAGATGATCCCGACCGCGCCGCCGTACTCGTCGACCACCACGGCCATCTGGTTACCCGTGCCCTGTAGCTCGACGAGCAAGTCGACGGCGCGTTTGGCCTCCGGCACGAACACGGGAGGACGTGCGATCGAGGACACAGGCTGGTGCTTCGCGTCCGGGCCCGCGCGCAGCAGATCGAATGCGTGCAGCACGCCGACGATGTCGTCTACGCGCGACCGATAGATTGGGATGCGCGTATGCTGCTTGTCGGCGACCTCGAGGGCAGCCTCGGCGAGCGTCGCGTCCTCCGGCAGCGCGACGACTTCCGAAAGCGGCACCATGATGTCGGCTACGGTTCGGTCCGACATGTCGAGCACGTTGGAAATCATTTCGCGCTCGTCTTCCGTGATGTCGGAGCCATGCGCCGTTTCGACGTCGCCGTCGGCCTCCGACTCCGCTTCGATGAGCGCCGCGATCTCCTCGCGCGTTATGTACGTCCGCGACTTCTCGGCACCGACCAGTTTCGTCATGAACGTCGCGAACCCGCTCATGACCCACACGAGCGGTCGAAACAGGACCGACGCGACCTGCAGCGGATAGACGATGCGCGTGACCAACGCATCGGCGTAGTGTTGGAACAGCGTCTTGGGGACGATCTCACCGAACACCAACACGAACGGAGACACCGTCGCGACCGTGAGCAGCTGGCTGTTCGACAACTCCCGTCCGAGCATCGCCAGCGTGACCACGACCGAGAACGCGACCGCGCCGAGGTTGGTGCCGATGAGCGTGGTCGACAGCAACACCTGCGGTCGGTCGAGAAACCGCTCCGCGAGCAACGCGCCGCGGTCGCCGCGTTGCGCTTTGTCGCGCAGCAGCGCGCGGTTGGCCGACACCATCGCCAACTCCGACCCCGAGAAGAACCCCTCGCACAGCAGGCACACGGCGCCGACGAGCGCGACGACGTCCCAGCCGATCACGTGCCCCCCTCCCCGGCCGCGCTCCCGCGCGCGGTTGCGCCCGCGGCCGGCGCCGGTGCCGCATCCGCGCCCGCGGCCGGCGCCGCATCCGCGTCCGCGGCCGGCGCCGCATCCGCGCCCGCGGCCGGCGCCGGTGCCGGGCGCTCGCCGGTGGCGCCCGCATCCGCCGTGCGCAGCCGACGCACCTCCTTCTCGTCGCGAATCGGCCCCACGATCTCTTCGAGCAGGTCTTCCATGGTCACGATCCCGGCGAGGCG
>RFGE01000376.1 GCA_003696105.1 Deltaproteobacteria bacterium
GGCCTCGCCCGCGGCGCCGGCGGCCTTGGCGGCCTCGCCCGCGGCGCCGGCGGCCTCGCCCGCGGCCTTCGCGGCCTCGCCCGCGGCCTTCGCGGCGGCGGCGGCCGGCGTCGGCGCGGCGCTCGGGGTCTTGGCGGTGTCGGCCGGCTTCGCGGCGGGCGCCGGCGCCTCGGAGGACTGCTCCGTCTTCTTCTTGGAGCAGGCGGCGAGGCTGAGGGCGGCGATGGACAGCAGGATGACGGTGAGCTTCTTCATGGGGAAATCCTCCTTGGGCGAACAATCTAGCTCCGCTCATCCCGATACAGTCGTCATCCATTGCACTGAATCGTCACGCCCCGGTGACAATCGGTGATAACGTGCGGCGACATGACCGACACCCTGCGCATCGATCCGTCCGCTTGCGCCGTGCTGTTCATCGACATCCAGGACAAGCTGCACGCCGCGATGGCCGACGGCCCGCGGCGCTCGGTCGAGCGCTACGCGCCGATCCTGGTCGAGGCCGCGCGGCGTTTCGACCTGCCGGTCGTCGTCAGCGAGCAGTACCCGCAGGGGCTCGGCCGCACGATCGCGCCCCTCGAGGCGGCGCTGGTCGACCTCGGCGATCGCGTGTACCGGTTCGACAAGCTGGAGTTCTCGGTGTGCCGGACGCCGGCGTTCGCCGACCTGTACGCGCGGCTCGACCGGACCCAGTGGGTCGTCTGCGGCGAGGAGACGCACGTGTGCGTCTACCAGTCCGTCCGCGGCCTGTGCGCGCGCGGGGCGGCCGTTCACGTCCCGCGCGACGCGGTCGCGTCGCGCGCCGAGGCCAACGTGGAGGTCGGGCTGCGCCTGATCGAGCGCGCGGGCGGCATCGTCACCTGCACCGAGGCGGTCGTGTTCGACCTGCTGCAGCGCGCCGGCACCGACGACTTCAAGGCGCTGTCCCGACGGATTCGCTGACCGGCGCGGGCGCGGCGGCGACCAGGCGGATGATCGACTCGCCGCCGTCCGGGGCGCGCAGCAGCAAAATCCGCGCGCGGGCCCGATAGTCGCGCGCGTCGTCGTACAGGTCGTCGATCTGGTCGGCCAGCGCGATCACCTCGACCGTGTCGCCCGGCCGGATGAGCAGCTCGGTCGCGCGCCGCTCGAGGCTGCCGAGGTCGATCCGCGCCGGCTGTACGCCGCGGCACCGCTGGATCCGCACCCGCTCGGGGGCGACGATCGCCCGGCCCGTGGCGTCGTGCAGGTAGAACTCCGCGATCGCCTCGTCGTGCTCGGCCAGGTCCCACAGCCCTTCGGGCAGGCCGGCCAGTTGCGAGCGCCGCCACTGCTCGACCGAGTAATTGTAGTAGACGCACGGTTCGCCGGTCAGCGGGCTGGTGAGCACGTCGCGGGGGACGACCGTGCCGCGCACCCGCGCGACGCGGCCGACCGGGACGCCGGCGATCGGCTCCGTGCGCGGCGGAAACAGCGCGCCGAGGATGGCGGCGACGACGCCCATGCACCGGGACTATACCGGCCCGCGGCCCCGGACGCCGCCGGGCGGTGTGGCGCAGATCACATGTCCGGGCGGCGGGCGCATTTTGTCGCGCGATCGGCTGGCGCCGCCGCCGGCCCCCGGGGTACCGTATCCGCGGTCGCGGGGGGAAGCGACCGCATTGAGGCTGTAAGCGGCGCGCTTCGCGCGCGCGTCACTCGGGATCGTCGTCCACGACAGATGAGGAAAGTGTACATGCATCGATTTTGGCATCTCCGTCCGGGAACCCACCTGTGGCTCGTCGCCGCCGTCGCCGGCCAACTCGCGCTCGCGGCCTGCGGCGGGGGCGGTGACGACGACGACGACACCCACCCGCCGGACGCCGGCGGCGGCTCCGACGCGACCGGCGGCGGCGAGGACGCCGCGCCGCCGGACGCCGGACCGGGTCCCGCCTTCACGGTGACGCCGGACACCTTGACCCTGGCCGAGGGCGGCGCGTCGGGGACGTTCACGGTCGCGCTCACGGCGCCGCCGGCGGGATCGATCGAGGTGACCGTGGCGTCGAGCGACACGGGCGCGGTGACCGCGTCGCCGGCCACGCTCACGTTCACGAGCGACGACTACGACACGCCGCAGACGGTCACGGTCGCGCCGGTCGACGACCCCGACGCGGCCGACGAGAGCGCGACCGTGACCCTGTCCGCCGCGGGCATCGACGATGCGACGGTGACCGTCACCGTCACGGACGACGACAGCCAGGGCATCGTCGTGAGCCCGACCGAGGTGACCGTGGTCGAAGGCGCGACCGGGGTCGTGTCCGTCCGGCTCGCGGCCGAGCCGGCCGCCAACGTGACCGTCACGGTGGCCTCCAGCGACGACACGGTGGCGACCGCCGCACCGTCGACCTTGGTGTTCACGCCGGCGGATTGGGACGACCCCCAGGACGTGACCATCGAGGGCGTCGACGACGAGGACGTCGAGGACGAGACGGCGACGGTCACGCTGTCGTCCACCGGCCTGTCGAACGCGACCGTGAACGTCACGGTCGCGGACGACGACAGCCTGAACATCGCGGTCGCACCGCCGACGGTGGCGCTCACCGAGGGCGGAGCCGGCAAGACGATCGGCGTGACGCTCACGCAACAGCCGTCGGCCGACGTCACGGTGACCATCGCGACCGCGGACCCGGACGCGGTCGCGATCGACAAGACGTCGATGACGTTCACGCCCGGTAACTATTCGGTGACGCAGCTCGTCACGGTCACCCCGGTGGACGACGACGACACCCTCAACGAGACGGTTGCGATCACGTTCTCCGCGCCCACGTTGACGTCCCGCACCGCCACCGTGACGGTCGCGGACGACGACACCCAGGCGATCCTCGTGAGCGACGCGAACGTGTCGGTCACGGAGGGCGGCACCGCCACCTTCACGGTCCGGCTCGCGTTCAACCCCGTGATCGACGCGGACGTGACCATCACGTCGTCCGATACGAACGCGGTCACGGTGTCGCCGGCTACGGTGACCTTTTCGTCGGACACCTACCAGACGCCGAAGACCATCACGGTCACCGGCGTCCAGGACGACGACCTCGCCGCCGCAATGGCCACCCTCACCCTGTCGTCCGCGGTCGCTCCCGACGACGCGACGGTCGCGGTCGCCGTGACCGACGACGACAGCCAGGCGATCCAGGTCA
>RFGE01000377.1 GCA_003696105.1 Deltaproteobacteria bacterium
GATCGCTACCGTACTGTTGTCCACTGCGCTTGCCGTCGCCGCGTGCGGCGACGAGCGGGAAGCATCCCGGCGTGCGCGGTCGTCCGCCGTGCGATCGCCGGCGCGGGCCGGCGCGCGAGACCCAGCCGCCGCGCCCGCGACGCCAGGGACCGACATTCCGGGGCCGCCCGGGCATGCGCGGGCGCCCGAGCCCGCGCATCGGCCCGCCGGCGGGGCGGCGCCCGCGGAATCCGCGCATCGGCCCGCCGGCGGGGCGGCGCCCGCGCGGCCGACGTCGTATGCCGAACTCATGAAGGCCGGCCGCCGGCTGGTGCGCGAGGGAGCCTATGAGCGCGCGTTGGCGCACTTCGAGCGCGCCGCCGCGGTCGAACCGGAGCGCGCAGCGCCGCACGAGTGGATCGCGCGGGTGTACCTGCGCCGCGGCCGGCCGGATGGGGCGCGGCCGCACGCGGAGCGGGCGCTCGAACTGGCGCCCGAGTCGGCGTCGGCGTGGAATACGATGGGCCGCACGGAACTGATGGCGGGAGAGATCGACGCCGCGGTGGCGTCGTTTGAGCGCGCGACCGAAGCGGACCCCGCGTATGGTTGGGCGTGGAACAATCTGGGCCTCGCGCTGGGACAACTCGAACGGTGGGAGGAAGCGGCTGCGGCGCTGGAGCGCGCGACGTCCGGTAGCCGCGTCGAGGCGTACATGTGGAACAACCTGGGCGTCGCCTACGAGCGCCTCGGCCGGCCGGAGGACGCACGCGCGGCGTACGAGAAGGCCGCGCTGCGCGGGTCGACGCTCGCGGCGCGCCACCTCGAGCGGCTCGACGGCGCGGCCGCGACGGGCGCCGAGCATGCCGCCGCGGGAGACCAACCCGAGGCGCCGTGATGCGCGACCGGCGCGGCCCGCCGTGCTATGACCACAGCCGGCGCCCGCACCGTAATTGGCGGGCGCCGGCCGAGTGGGGACATGGAGGATCGGGTCGACCGCGCGAGCACGGCCGCCGCCCCGTTTCGCGGCGCCTACGTGCTCGCCGTGTTCGCCGCGCTCAACTTCTTCCACTACGCGACGCGCAACGTCGTGTTGCCGATGTACGCCGACCTGCGGGCGTCGTTCGCTCTCACCAACGCCGACCTCGGCCTCCTCACGACCGCGTTCATGGCGGCTCACGCGGTGGCCGCGATCCCGGCCGGCTGGCTGGCCGACCACGTCGACCGGCTCAAGGTCGTCGCGATCGGGGCGAGCGTGTGGTGCGCCGGCGCGTTCGGCGTCGCGGCCGCCGGCGGACGCGGCGACCTGCTGGCAGCCCGCGCGGTGGCGGGGCTCGGCACCGGCGCGCTGGTGCCGGTGGCGAACGCGCTGTTGTGCGACGCGTTCCCCGCGGGCGCGAAGGCGCGCACGCTGTCGATCTTCAACCTCGGTCTGTTCGCGGGGGGCGCGGCGGGGTTCGCGATCGGCGCCGTGTGCGGATACCCGCTCGGACCGCTGCTCGTCGCCGGACCGCCGGCCGTGCTGGCCGCGCTGGCCGCGCGAATACGCGTGCCGCGGCGGCGCACGGCGCGGGTCGCGCCGCCGACGTGGCGGCAGTTCGCGGCCGACTGCGCGGGAACGCTCCGCGTCCCGGCGCTGCGATGGCTCATGGCCGGCGCGGTGTGCGTCGCGTTCGCCGCCGGCGGCTACCTCGCGTGGTTCGTCGATTTCGTCGCGCGCACCAAGGGGTTCTCGGTCGCGTCCGGCACGCTGTTCTTCGGCGGGTGCGCGCTCACCGGCGGCCTGTTGGGCGTGTGGTCGGGCGGTGCGATCGGCGATTGGATCGCGCGGCGCCGGCGCGGCGGGCGGCTGACCGCGTTCGCCGCCGGGTTGGCGCTCGCGGTGCCGTTCGCGCTCGCGTCGATCTACACGGACCGCGGGTGGGCGTTCTACGCGGTGGCGTGGGGGCTGATGTACTTCATCTCCTGGTATCACGGGCCGCTGGCGGCGGCGGTGGACGACCTCGTGCCGCCGGCGCGCGCGGCCACCGCGCAGGCGGCGCTGATCGCGAGCATGCACCTCGTCGGCACCGCTCCGTCGGCCTGGATCGTCGGCCTCGCGGCGGACGCCGTCGGGCTTCGGTCGGCCTTGCTGGTGCCGACCGCGGCGCTCGCGATCGCCGCCGCGTGCGGCGCGATCGGCGCGCGGCGCGCGGCGCGGTGACAGACGGTCACGGCGCGAGCGCGGCCGCTTGCGCCTCGTCGGCGGCCGCTCCGGCGCGATCGCCCGCGCGGCGGCGCGCGGCGGCGCGGTCGCGTAGCCCGGCGGCGCGCGCCCGCCGGTAGCGTACGTCGTCCGGGTAGGCGTCGAGCAGCACGTCGGTCCAGCGCAGACACTTGTCGTAGTGGTGCGTCTCGACGCAGTAGATGCGGGCGATCCCCCAGGCGGCGGCATAGCTGTGTGGATAGCGCGCGAGCACCGCCTCGTAGGCGTCGACCGCCTCCGTCCAGCGGTGCTGGCGGGCGAGGGCGTCGGCGCGGTCGAGGTCGTCGGAGACGCCGCACGCGGCGACGGCGAGGGCGAACGCCGCGGCGACCCGCGCTGGCCGCGCGGGCTGCGCGGCGCTATAACAGCGGCCGAGGAGTCGCATGAGGACCGTCATCAACGCGCTCGCGAGTGCGGTGGTCGCCGCCGGCCTCGCGACCGGCTGCCGCGCATCGACACCGCCGGCGGTGTCGACGCTGGCCGAATATAGCGCCGCGCTCGACGCGGGCGACTACGACAAGGCCTACGAAATGATGTCGGAGCGATTTCGCGCGCACGTCGGCCGGGACGAGTTCGTGCGGATGATGCGTGCGAACAAGCGCGAGGTTCGCGAGACGGCGCGCCGGCTCAAGGGGGAGGTGCGCGCCGTCGAGGTGGTCGCCGAGGTCCGCTATGGCGAGGGGGACGTGCTGCGGCTCGTGCGCGAGGGGGGGCGCTGGCGGCTCGCGACCAACCCGATCGCGTTCTACGGGCAGTCGACGCCACGCGAGGCGCTCCGGTCGTTTCTGCGCGCGTATCGGCTCGCGCGGTGGGACGTGATGCTGCAGTTCGTACCGGCGCGGTACGCCGAGCGGATGGACGTCGATGCGGTCAAGCGGCAGTTCACCGGCCCGCGGCGCGACGAGATCGCGGCGCAAATGGAGCAGATCGCGCAGGCCGTCGACGGCGAGATCGTTCAAAAGGGCGAGGAGGCGCGGCTCGTGTACGGCGACGGCGAGGTGAAATTCGTCCGCGAAGACGGCCGCTGGAAGATCCTCGACATCGACTGACGGCGCGGCGGACGGGGCGGGCGAGGGCCGGGGGCGAGTCCGCGGCCGGCGCGCGGCGCGGTCGCACGTCCCCGCGATGACGCGGCTCCGGGGGCGAGTCCGTCCCGGCGGCTCGGGGATCCGCGCGTCGGGCACGGACGCCGAGGGGAGCGAGCGTTCGCTGCCGTCCCCGCGATGACGCGGCGCGCAGCTCGGCGGGCGGCGTCCCGCCCGCCCCTGCCGGGGTGCGGCGCTCGGGGTGCCGCACCCCGGTGAGGTCGCCGGTCACCGGCGCGCGGCGCGATCGCCCGCTCGACTCCGCAAAAAAGTCAGGGCGGAGCCGCCGCGCAACGTGGCGAAACTCATGCGACCGGTGGGGACGACGGCGCGGCACGTCGCGATCTGGGGCGTTGCGTGTCGCGATTTCGAGGCACAATGTGAACTAGAAGACGGGTTTCGTGCCGAGGTGTTTTCCGGCTCTATCATGATTCTGGCTCGTTACGAGAGGAGCGACCGCCGCGGTTTGCGGGGCATGCATCGTGCATGTCACACTGACCGTATCAGGACGGGGCGAATCCGGACGATCCACACTGTGAGCGCAAAGCCATGCTGGACCCCTGGGTAATCGAAGAAATCAAGCGCCGTGAAGAGGAGCGCCGTCGCGAGCACGAACACCGGCGGGTCGAAATCCCCGTCTACGCGCCCGTGCCCGACAGCGACGCCGCCCAGCCTCCCAAGGAGGACACCGAGCGCGGCGTGGTCGTCATCGACCTGTAGCGGGCTCGACGGCCGCCCGGACCTTGCGCAGGCCGCGCGAAGGGGCCGGGGTGGCGCGCCCGCTGGCCGGACGCGGCGCGTGCAGCGCGGTGCCGGCGTCGGACGCGGGGGGCCGCCCCGCCTACTTGCCCGCGATCTCGGACCAGCGCTCGCGGATCTCCTGCGCGGTCCAGCCCTCCGGGCCTCGCGGGAGGACGGGGTCGGTCCGCACCATCCTGAACAGGTACATGCGCGGCCCTTCGACCGCCAGGACTTCGCCGGTGAGGTCGGCGGCCAGGTCGGACGCGAGGAACACGGCAGCCGGCGCTACGTGCTCTGGCGCCAGCAGCTCCTTGGCGTTCGGCATGGCCTGCATCATCGGCAGATCGGCTGTGAGCCGGGTGTGGGCGATGGGGGCGAGCGCGTTGCACGTGATGTGGTACTTCTTCAGCTCCATTGCCACGGTGCGCGTGAGGCCGTAGATGCCGGCCTTGGCCGCCGCGTAGTTGGTTTGGCCGAAGTTGCCCATGAGACCGGCCACGCTCGTCGTGTTGATGATGCGTCCGCCCTCGCCGCGTTCCTTCATGTGCGCTGCCGCCGCGCGGGTGCACAGGAATGTACCGCGCAGGTGGACCTTGACGACGATGTCGAACATCTCGTCGGTCATCTTCAACAGCGTCTTGTCGCGGAGGATGCCGGCGTTGTTGACGAGGATGTCGAGCTTGCCGAAGGCGTCGAGCGCGGTCTTGACGATGTTGTCGGCGCCGGCGCGCTCGGAGACATCGTCGTAGTTCGGTACCGCCTCGCCGCCGGCGTCGACGATCTCGGCTACCACCTTCGCGGCCGCGGTCTCATCGGAACCGGTACCGTCTCGTGCGCCGCCCAGGTCGTTGACGACGACCTTGGCGCCTTCTTTGGCGAACAGCAGCGCGTGGGCGCGTCCAATACCGCCGCCGGCGCCGGTGATGACTGCAACTTTCCCGTCGAGAAGCCCCATGAGACGTTATCCTCCGTCGGCCTGAAAAACGGGCTCACCCTATCACAGCCTCCGTGGACCGCGTCGACCTGACATCGCCCGTCGTGCCGCCGGCGCCCGAGCGGCGTGCCCTGCACGTCGCGTTCACGATGGCGTTGGCCGTGCTCGGGTGGGGCTTGCTGGCGGCGGCGACCGTCATACCGGGATGGGCGCCAGCGTCTGCGCGGGCCTCCGATGCGGTCGCGGTGGCCGCGTTCTTGCTGGTGATCGTGGTGGCGCGGCGGATGGCGTTGCCGATGCTGCCGCAGGTCGCGGTGTCTCTGGACACGGGGTTCCTGATCGCCGCGGCCGTGTGTCTGGGCTCGGTGACCTCGGGGTGGCTCGTCGCGGTCGCGCTGTCGCTCGACGCGTTCGTGCGCCGCCTCGGCGAGCGCCGCGCCAATCCGGTCGCACACACCTGGCTCGACGATATCGCGTACGTTCTGTACTTCGGCGGCATGTCGGGCGCGCTGCTGATGGGGTTGGGGTGGCTGCTGGCCGTCGACGGATTCGATCTGTCTACCGGCATCGAACGCGAGTCGGACGCGCTCGGGCTCGTGTTTGCCCTCGGCGGCAGCTTCCTCGCGGTGCACTACGCGGTCCAGGGCGTGCGCCTGCGCATTCTCGGCCGGCCGTTCGCGTCGTACGTGCGGCGCGTGGCGCTGCCCGGTATCGTCGCGGAGGCGTCGCTGCTGCCGCTGGCGGTCGTCGTCGTTCTGCTGTACCGGCGGGACCAACCGCTCGGCTTTCTTCTGTTGGCGGCGACCTACTTGCTGATCAACTTGGTGTTCTTCCGGCTGCGGCGCATCGGCTTGCGCTTGCAACGGCGTGTCGTCGAACTCGAGACGCTCAACGCCACGTCGCGGGAGTTGGCCAAGTCGCTCCAACTGCACGATCTGGTCGACGCCGTTGCGCGCGAGACGGTCAAGGCGCTGCCGCGCGCCGAGCTGCTCACGCTCGTGCATCGCACGCGGTCGGACGAGGCGGGCGAGCGCCTGGTGGTCGATGCGTACGAGCGCGACCGCGGCCGCTTCGAGCGCTTCCACGTCGCGGGGCGCGACGGCCCCTCCGGGTGGGTGCTCGACCGCTGCGAGTCGCTGATGATCGCGGACCTGCGGCGCAGCCCGTTCGACGCGGCGGCCGCGTCCGGCGTACGCTCGTGGCTGGGCGTTCCGTTGGTCGTCCACGGCGAGGCGGTCGGCGTCCTCGCGGTGCAGAGTCGCCAGCGCGGCGCGTTCGACACCGACGATCGGCGATTGCTCGAGGCGATCGGAGCGCAGGCGGCGGTGGCGCTGCAAAACGCCCACCTGTACGAACTCGCGATGGTCGACGGGCTCACGCGGCTGTTCGTCCGCCGCTACTTCGACGCGCGGCTCGCCGAGGAGATCGAACGCGCGCGCCGATTCGGTACGGAGTTCTCGGTCGTCATGATGGACATCGACGACTTCAAACAGCTCAACGATTCGCTCGGCCATCCGGCGGGCGACGCGGTGCTCGTCGCCGTCGCCGACATCGTGCGGCGGAACATGCGCGGCGTCGACACCGCCGCGCGCTACGGCGGCGAGGAGATCTCGATCGTGCTGCCGCGCACGCCGCTGTTGGACGCCTACAACCTCGCGGAACGCATTCGCGGGCTGATCGAGGCGGCGCGCGTTCCGTATGACGGCGGTACGATCTCCGTCACCGCGTCGTTCGGCATCGCGGCCTACCCGGAAAGCGGCGAGGGGACCGCAGACGACGTCGTGCGGCGGGCCGACACGGCGCTGTACCGCGCGAAGCGGACGGGCAAAAACCGCGTCGAGCTGTACTGGGCGGACGGGGAACGCCCCGATTAGCCGCCGTGCGCGGTCGATTCGGGCTACACTGGGCGGCGGCGATGACGGCGGATCCGCGGCGCAACCTGCAGCAGCTGGCGTTTTCCCGGTGCGTGCCGGTGAACGCGACGATCGAGGTGACGCTTCGCTGCAACCTCAAGTGCGTCCACTGCTACAACTTCGATCGCGCGCAGCCGCTGCCGATCGCGCGCGCCGCCGCCGAACTGTCCGGCGCCGAGATCGTCGACGCGATCGACCAGCTCGCGGCCGCGGGGGCGCTGTTCCTCACGTTTACCGGCGGCGAGGCGCTGCTGCACCCGCAGATTTACGAGTTCGTGCGCCACGCGGTCGCGCGGCGGTTCTCGGTCGCGGTCAAGACCAACGGCATGCATCTCGTGGATCGCGCGCGCGCGCTTCGCGATGCCGGGTGCGGCCGGGTGGATGTGAGCGTGTACGGCGCGTCCGCCGCGACGCACGATGCGTTCACGCTCGCGCCGGGGTCGTTCGACCGCACCGTCGCCGGCGTGCGCGCCGCGCTCGACGTCGGCATGCGCGTCCACCTCAACCTGTGCCTGGTGCGGACGAACGCGCACGAGGTGGCGGACATGGTTGCGCTCGCACAGGAACTCGGCGTCGGCTGCGGGATTGACCCGCAGATCACCCGGCGCTACGACGGGACCGACGAACCGCTCGATCTGCGCGTGGATCGGGACACCCTGCGCGCGCTGTACCGCGGACCGCTGGCGCCGTTCCTGTCGGCTGCGTCGTGCAGCCGGGACGCGGCGCCGCAGTGCAGCTGTGCCCGCAGCGTGGTCGCCATCGCGTCCAACGGCGACGTCTACCCGTGCATCGGCGCGCCGATCCGTGCCGGGAACCTGCGCGAGCAGTCGTTCGCGGACATCTGGGCGTCGTCGCCCGTGTTCGAGCGCATCCGCGGCCTGCGCCTCGCGGACTTCGCCGCATGCGCGCCGTGCCCGGACCGGCCGTGGTGCCGTCGCAGTTCGGGCGTCGTCTACGTCAACACCGGCGACTACACCGGGCCGGAGTCGTGGACGTGCATGGAGGCGTCGGTGTTGCGCGAGATCGCGCAGGAGCGCGCCGCCGCGAGCGCCAGCGCGGCGCCGGCCGGCGAGGGCGCGCGGTAGCTCGCGGGGCGCCGGCGGGCCGGTCCGGTGCGGCCGCACGGCTTCGACGTCGTTACGGCGGATCGTCGGCCAGCGCGCGCGACAGTGCGAGCGCGTCGAGGTCGCGCGGCGCGAGCGCCAGCGCGATGGCGACCAGTTCCGCCGCGCTCTCGCGGTCGCCATCGCGCGCCAGCGCGGCCGCGCCGTCGCGCTGGGCGCGCGCGAGGTCCGGCGCCAGCGCGAGGGCGCGCGCGGCACACGCCGCGCGCTGCGGCTCATCGCCGGCCGCGCGGGCGTAGCGGGCCGCGCACGCCCAAAAATAGGCCGTGTGTTCGCCGTCGGGGGCGGCCTCGGCCGCCGCCATCGCTTCGTCGGCGGCGCCGGCGAACTCGCCGGCCGCGGCGCTGATCCGCGCCAGGTCGAGCCATGCCCACGCGAACCGCGGGTGGGTGGCGACGAGCCGCTCGAGTTCGGCGCGCGCCGCGTCGGTCTGTCCCGTGCGCACCAGCGCGCGGCACAGCCGCCACCAGGGTCCGGCGGCCCGCCGGTCGCGCGCATGGGCGCGCCGCTCGCGCGCGACCGCGGCCTGGGGGGTCAGGTCGCCCGCTTCGTCGACGCCGAAGTCGCGGAACTCGCCGTCGCGGTCGTAAAGCACCGCCTCGCCCTCGAGCCAGCCGTCGAGCCAGCGGTCGAACGACGTCCCGTCCGGGATCCAATCGCCGATATCGCCGTCGAGTCGCCACACCGCGCCGCGCGCGTCCACGTAGATCGTGTCGCGGCCGACGTCGGCGACGCGCCATCGATCGGCGTCGCGAACGACGTCCGCGGCCGGAAGGATCGTCAGCGCGCCGTGGAACAACTCGCCGCCGTCGTGCCACGCATAGACCGGCTGGAGTGGTGCGGGCAGCGCCGCGATCGCGCGCCGAGGCGCCGGCGGGCGCAAGATGTGTACGCCCGGGGCGTAGCGGGCGACGAACCGATCGATGCGGTCGAACCGGCCGGCGTCGGCGGTCATCGCCGGGCGAGGTCGATCCAGCCCGCGGCGACGACCGGCTGGCCGTTGGCATCGACGCCGTCGAACAGCACGGCGACCGCCCGCGCCCCCGCAGGCAACTCGTCGACGAGCGCGAGCCGCTCGCCGGCCGCAGCTTTCGTGACGTCGATCGGCGCGCGCAGCGGGGTGCGCACGCCGCGCGCATCGTCCCACAGTACGGTGAGGGTCCCGGCCCCGAGGGCGGCGCCGGCGTTGGTGACGACGACGGCGCGCCCGCGGCCCGGGGCGAGCGACAGCGCGCCGCGGAACAGGAAGTCGAGGGCCGCGGCGCTATAGCGTGCGGTGACCGGCAACAGCGCGGCGATCTGTTCGAGCGCGCAATCGTCGTCGATCCACCAGGTCAACCGGCGGTGGTCGATGCGGTAGCGCGCCAGACACACGCCGCCGGCGCCGCGCCAGGTCGCGCCGCCGGGACGTGCCGCGGCCAGCAGGTCGAGTTCGGCTGCCGAGGGCGCCGGCGCCGGCGCGCGCAGCGCGGCGGCGAGCGCCGCGGCCAGCGCGGACGCCCGTTGACCCGGTCGCACGCGGATGGCCCGCGGCAGGGTGCCGTCGGACCAAAACCGGGCCGCCGTCCATTCGGCGAGTCCGCCGCCGCGGCCGTCGACGAACAGGTCGCGCACGCTGCGCGGGGGCGCGACGTCGCCGGCCGGCGCGGGGACGGCGACGCGGCCGAATGCGAGTGCGGCGATGCGTTCGAAGCGCGATCCGAGGTCGAGCGGGTCGTCGCTGAGGCGCCGGGCATGGGCGGCGAGGTCGTCGTGGACGTGCGACGGCGAGCCCATGTCTTGTAGTACGTGCAACAGCGCGCCGGCCGCGACGAGGGCGCCGGCGAGGTGGCGCTCTCGCTCGGCGGGTGTCGCGGCGGTGACCGCCTTGCGGTACTGCGCGACGAATCCGGACAGGCCCAGCGGGTTGTCGGCCGCGTCGATCCAGTCGGGCGCCGCGACCGCGCGTCCGCCACCGAGGGCCCGGTGGACGACCCAACGAACGATCCA
>RFGE01000378.1 GCA_003696105.1 Deltaproteobacteria bacterium
CGCCGACACGGCTTGACGCCCGGCATCGAAACCGTGACGACGGCAGCGAGTGGGTCGGGTTGCCGCGCCAACGTGCGTCCGCCGCCAGCGAATGCGAACGTGATTACCGGTTCGTCGTCCGCCGACGTCGCGCAGCGGTAGCGCGTCAGCCCGCGACGAGCCGAGTGCGCCCACACCGGCCGAGTCCCCAACGAGGCTCGTTCGCTGCGGCGCGAATCAACCTCGGTGTGGTTTTTGGACTGCGCAAGCAGGGCCTGCACGACGAGCTCACCCGCGGGCGGCGGACCCGCTGACGCGTACCGCGGCATGGGTCGATTCGCCACGTGTGTTTCGCGCGGGCGTCACGGCGAGCCGATTCGCTCACAGGCCCGTCAGTCGCGCGGCGGGTACTTGTGCAGCTTGCGCTGCAGGGACCGCCGGTGGATGCCGAGCCGGCGCGCCGCCTCGGAGATGTTGCCACCGCAGTCCGACAGCACCCGGCTGATGTGCTCCCACTCGGCGCGCGCCAGCGACGGCGCGCGCAGATCCTCGGGCGCGGGCGGTTCGAGCGGCGGCGCCGACGCGCGCTGGAATGCCAGGATGACGTCGTCGGCGTCGGCGGGCTTTTGCAGGTAGTGGGCCGCGCCGAGCCGAACGGCGTCCAGCGCGGTCGCGATGCTGCCGTAGCCGGTGAGCACGACGATCTGCGTGGCCGCGTCGATCGCCTTGAGGTCGCGCACCAGCTCGAGCCCGGAGCGCCCGGGCATCTTCAGGTCCACCACCGCGAGCTCCGGGGACTCGGCGCGCGCGGCGGCGATCGCCTCGTCGTAGTCGGCGGCGGTCCGCACCTCGTAGCCGCGGTCGCGCATCGAGCGGGCGAGGCGCTCGCGAAAGATCTCGTCGTCGTCGACGATCAGCATCGACTGGGCGGTCACCGGAGGCTCGTGTGTAGTCGTCGTCATCCCGGCCTGGCCATGCGGTCATTTGTCGCAGCGTCGACCGGCAGCTCGATCGCGACGGTAGTCCCAGTTCCCGGGGACGATTCGATGGCCAGCGCGCCGCCGAGCCGCTCGACGACCGCGCGCGTGAGAAACAGGCCCAGCCCCATGCCCGCGCCGGGCGGTTTGGTGGTGAAAAACGGCTCGCCGGCCCGCTCCAACTGCTCGGGAGTCATGCCGTCGCCGCGGTCGCGGACGACCAGCGCGAGCCGGTCGTCGCGGATCGCCGCCTCCACGCGCACCGGGTGCTCGCCGCGGGTCGCGTCCTGTGCGTTGCGGATCACGCTGCGGATCGCCTGCGCCACCGCGCGGCGAGGGAGCCGCAGCCGGCGATCGCCGACGCCGTCGCAGTCGAGCTCGATCGCCGGCGCCGCGCGCGTGTCGTCGACCGCATCGGCCAGCAGCGCGTGCACCGACACGGTCGCGAGCCCCTCGCCCATCATCGCGCCGGCGTCGGCCGACATCTGCGCCAGGATCGACCGGCACCGCGCCAGCTCGTCGCGAATTAGGCGCACGTCGTCGGCCGAGCAGCCGGCCGTGCGGTCCATGTCGGCGACCACCGTGGCGATCGTCGAAAGCGGCGTCGACAGCTCGTGCGCCGCGCCCGCCGCCATGGTCGCGAGCGACGCCAGCCGCTCCTGGCGCTCCGCGAGCTGGCGCGCGCGCGACAGCTCCTGCTCGCGGTCGGCCAGCGCGCGCGTGACCCGCAGCAGGAAGTACACGATGAACGCCGCCGCCACGCCGAGCGCCACCCACATCCCGCGCAGGTGCGCGACCATGTTCTGCTCGTGGGTGCTCCCCACGTGAACCGGGTGCGCGTCGACGAACAGTACCGCCGAGCCCGCCAGCGACAGCACCGCGAGCGCCCAGGTCCACCGCGGCGGCAGCACGATCGCCGCCAGCGCGAGGTAGACCAGATACAGGAAGCTAAACGGGTTGGCCGGCCCGCCGCTGAAGTACAGCAGCCCGGTAAACAGCAGCACATCGACGGCCATGGTGGCCGCCAGCCACGCGTCGCTCACCGGCCGCCCGCGCGCAGCGACCACCGCGCAGCCGACGTTGACCGCCGCCGACATGGCCACCAGCCCGAACAGCGCCGCCAGCGGCAGGTGCACGCCGAGCGCCCACCGGGTGACCGCGATCGTGATCAGCTGCCCGGCGATCGCCGCCCAGCGCAGGCGGATCAGCCACAGGAAGTTGATCTGGCGCCGATCGTGGACCACGGTCCCAGGATAGCGTGCCACGCGCGGCCGGCGCGAACACGCCGCGGACAGCCCGGCGGTGCCCGCGCGGGCCGGGCGCTACTGCGCTTCGACGTCGTAGGCCGTCGAGACGTGGGGATCGTCGCCGATGTGCGCCCACGCGACCAGAGTGTACATCCCGGCGGGATCGAGCGTGACGCTCGCGGTGAACGAGCCGTCGGTCATCGAGCCGGTGAAGCTCGTGTAGGTGCCCTGCTCGCCGAGGCCGCAGTCCGCGACCCCGGCGCCGTCGCACACTCGGATCTCGGAGTGGTGCAGCTCGTCGTGGGACTCGTTGATCACCACCCAGGTGACGTCGAACGGCTCGCCGGCCGTGACCGTGTGGGGCGGCGGCGGGACGATCGAGACGTCGATCTCATGGTGGTGGTCGTGGTCATCTTCGGTGGAGCACGCCATCAGAGGGACAATCACAGCTAGCACGCACAGGATTCGCATGCGCGGGACTCTATCTCGACGTCCGGCGCCACCGGCTGCGCCACGGCGTCGCGCGACGAATTGCCGCAGCGTCACATCACGCCGTGAATCGAGGCGAGCACGCTGCGCTCCACCGCCTCGACCCGCGCCGCCGCGTCCGGATCGCGGAAGTCGACGCCGTCGAGCCAGCGACCGTAGTGGAGGCCGACCAGCACGCGCGGCGCCGGCGCGCCCGGCTCGGCGCGAAACACGCGCGGCGTGCCGTCGGCCGCGTCGAAGGTGATGCCGGTCTCCAGCGGCGCGCTCGACCGGATCTCGAACGGCTCCGGCGCGCCGCCGCCGGGCGGAACATAGGTTCCGCGCACCGCGAAGGTCTCGCCCGACAGCCCGCCGCCCCACCCCGGCCCGAGCTCGACCGTGGCGCCGCAGTAGCGCCCCGGCGGCGGCCGCAAGGTGGCGATCGCGATCGGCTCGGCGTCGCCGACCATCAGATCCACGACCACGCGCGGCTCGGCGAACGTCGCCGGCACGGGGTCGTGCGCGTAGGCGACCGCGGGCGCCAGCAGCGGCCGCGGCGCGCTCGCGCCCGCGCACGGATGGATCCGCACGCGCGTCACCGACACCGCGGCCTGCTCGATGCGCACCGC
>RFGE01000379.1 GCA_003696105.1 Deltaproteobacteria bacterium
ACACATCGACGGCGCTCGCCCGCCCCGTTCATCCGAGCGGCGGTGGACGTGAGGGCGGAGCCGCGAACCCGCCGGGAAGCCTCGACCGCGGTCGAGTTGCCCACCCGTTCCAGGGCTCACTTCGGCCGATCGCGAAAAAACTGCGCGGAACGTTCAGAGCCGCCGCACGACCTGCGGTCGCGCCGGCCGGTACCCACTCGGCAGCACCGCAACGCGCCGCAGAGCGGCCGCCATTCTGGCAAGCGCCTTGCATACCGGAACCGTCGTGATGAACCGCGTGCTCGTCGTGGACCCGGACCCCGTCGCGCGCTCGAGCCTCGCCGAGCTGCTCGCCGGCGACGGCTACACGGTGCGGGCGGCCGCGGGGGCTACCGAGGCGCTGCGCATCCTCGGCGAGTTCCCGGCCGACTGGGTCGTCACCGACCTCGACTTGCCCGACCTGAGCGGCAAGCTGTTCATCCGCACCGTGCGCGCCTGGGCCCGCAAGCCGCACGTGCTCGCCTACACCGCGCGCGACGCGGGCCGCCACGTCGACGACGCCGAGGTAGTCAGCAAGCCGGTGTCGTACGAGGGGTTGCTCGCGTGGCTCGATGCGACGTCGGCCGGGCGCGTGCGCCGCCGGCGCGACACGGGCCAGGTGCCGACCCGTTGACCGCCGCGCGGTGCGCTCCGGCGCGCGCTACACTGCCGGCGTGTCCGCCGCAGCGTACGTCGTGACCCTCCTCGGACCGGATCGGCCCGGCCTGGTCGAACGCGTGTCCGCCGTCGCCCTCGAGCACGGCGCCAACTGGGAGGCCAGCCGCCTCGTCCGCCTCGGCGGCCGGTTTGCCGGCGTGCTGCTCGTGCGCCTGCCGCCCGAACGCGCCGGCGACCTGCGCGCCGCGCTCGCCGGCATCGGCGACCTGCGCGTCGCGGTCGACGAAGCCGGGGCCGATCCCGACGCCCCCGGTGACGCCGCGCACCTCGAGGTCGTCGGCCACGACCGCCCGGGCATCGTCCGCGCCATCTCCCGCGTGCTCGCCGCCCGCGAGGTCAACGTCGAGGAACTCGAGACCGCGTGCGCCAGCGCGCCGATGACGGGCGAACCGCTGTTTCGCATGACCGCCGCGCTTCGCCTGCCGCCAAACGTATCGGTCGACGACCTGCGCGCCGCACTCGAAGCGCTCGCGCACGACCTGATGGTCGACATCGCGATCGAGTGAGCGCACCGCGCAGCGGTCTCGCCGTCGCGCGGCTGCCGCGCTCACTCCAACTCGTCGTGCGCGTACAGCCCGGCGCCGGCGTGCGTCTCGCCGCGGTCCCCCTCGATCGCGTACATCTCGAAGGTGGCGTAGTTGCCATCGCAATCGAGGTCGCCCATCGCCCGCGCCGTGAAGGCGTCGCCGACGATGTCGTACGCGTACATGTAGTAGTGCGGTTCGACGAGTTCGAACTTCACCAGCTGCCAGTACGGCGACGCCCACAGCTCCGCCTGCGGCACGCACTGCCCGCCCATGGCGCAGCACGTCCCGAGCGATGGCGTCATCGGCGCGTGCGTGTCCTCGGGTCCCACCGGACCGCCGGGCGACGACGAATACCCGCGCCCTACCAATGTGTCGGTGTCGTGGATGCTCACGCGCGCCCCCTCGACGATCTTGCGCAGGTTGGTGGTCGCCTCCGCCGTCTTCGCCTTGCGCGCGTAGCGCTGAAACGCCGGCACGGCGATCGCGGCGAGCACGCCGACGATCGCAACGGCCACCATGAGTTCCACCAGGGTGAAGCCACGGCCGCCCGTCCCCCGCGTGCGCCGAACCACGGCCCAATGGTAACCACGAGCGCGCCAGTCCGCCATAGGCCTCGCGCCCCCTCACGGCGCCAGCGGCGCGGGAACGGCTCGCGCGGGCCCGCCCTGCCGTCGTCGGCCCGCCTCGCTCGCCCCGGGATGTGCATCGACAACCACGGTCGCCGGCCGGCGCACTCCGGGGGATCACAGGCGCGCCGGGTGGCACGCGCGCAGCCCGGCGGGTAGGGTCCGGGCGATGTCCGATGTCACCCTCGACCACCTGCTGGCCGTTGCAAGCCGAGCGCCGGTGGCCGCTTACGGTGCGCCACCCGCGCTCGCCGCGCTCGTCGCCGCGCGCGTCGCGGGCGGCGGCGAACCGCTGGTCGTCGTCCTACCCGACGAGGCGGCCGCGGCCCGCCTCGCCGAGGACATCGCGTTTTTTCTGCCGCCGGGGGACGCGGACCGCGTGGTGCACGTCCCCGCGATCGACACGTCGCCGTACGCCGAGTTGTCGCCGGATCGGCGCGCTGTGATGCAGCGGCTCGCCGCGTTGTTTCGACTGTCGCACGGCGACGGGAGCGACATCGTGGTGCTGTCGGCGCTGTCACTGATGCGGCGCACGCTTCCGCCCGACGAGCTGTCGGCGCTCACCGACGTGTTGATCGCGGAGGAGGAGATCGACCGGGACCGCACCGTCGACCTGCTCGTGCGCGCCGGCTACGCGCGGGTGCCGGTCGTCGAAGATCCGGGGACGTTCGCGGTG
>RFGE01000380.1 GCA_003696105.1 Deltaproteobacteria bacterium
CATCGAGGCGCTGCGTCGGCTCAAGCAGTTCGTGGTCGCCTACCGCGAGGCGTACGAGCAGTGGAAGCGCGGCGTGCGGGATGTCGTGTTCCCGGCCGGCTCGTATGCCATGCGTGTGTATCAAGGCGTCGCCGTCGCCGACACGGCTTGACGCGCGGCATCGGGCGCGCGACGACTGCGGCAAGGGACTCCACTCGCCGCGCCAACGTGCGTCCGCCGCCAGTGAGCGTAGGCGCGGTCACCGGTTTGTCGTCCGCTGATGTGCCGCGGCGGTGGCTCGTCAGCCTCCTGCAAGCCGATTGCGCCCGCGCCGGCCGCTTCTGCGACGCGATTCCTCGGCCGCGGCTCCAATCAACCCGGGTGCGGGCTTCACATGCGCACCTACGGCCCCCGCCGATGACCGCGTCGCGCGCCCGGGCGGCGCCGCGGCGCTGGCGACGTCGCTCGCGCCCCGAACCGACGCGAATCCGGTGGCCCGCCCCACACGCCCGCGCTATCAACGCCGGAGCGCCCGTGCCCGTCGACGTGCAAACCGAGGTCGTCATCGATCGCCCCGTGGCCGAGGTGGCGGCCTACGCCGCGCATCGCGGCTTCCCGAGGCTCGTCGCCCCGTTCATGGGCGCCGCCATGCAACGGCGAACCGCAAGGACCTCGCGCGCCTCGAGGCGCTGCTCGAAGCCGCGCCGCCGCGGCCGCGCGCGCCGGATCCGACCAACTCCGACCAACAAGGAGCGTCCATGACACCGACGACCGCCCACCCCGTCCTCGATCCAGACCGCATCGAACCGCACCGCGGGACGGCCTATCCGCCTCCGCACGACCGCGGGTTCGACGGACGACTCAAGCGCCGACTCACGCAGCCGCTGGGCCTTTCCCAGTTCGGCGTGAACCTCGTCACTCTCGAACCCGGCGCGATGTCCTCGCAACGCCACTGGCACGCGAGGGAGGACGAGTTCGTGTATGTCGTGCGCGGACCGATCACCCTCATCACCGACCACGGCGAGCAAGAGCTGACCGACGGCATGGTCGCCGGGTTTCCCGCCGGCGTTCCGAATGGCCACCACCTCGTCAACCGCTCCGACCGCGCCGTGACCTACCTCGAGGTCGGCACCCGCGCGTCCGAGGAGGTCGCGGAGTACCCCGACATCGACCTGCGCGCCGTCAAGGAAGGCGGGGTGTTTCGCTTCACGACGAAGTCCGGCGCGCCCCTGTCCCGGTAGCGCCGCGCGGCGAAACCGCGCTCGGTCGGTCGACACGAGGACAAAACCGACGAAACTCGACGGCATGACCGATCGGGATCGCTTCACGCGCGCATTCGAGGTGAGCCGCGGCCCCCGGCGGATCGTGTGCCTCACCGAAGAGCCCACCGAGGTGCTTTACCTGCTCGGCGAAGGCGACCGGGTCGTCGGCATCAGCGCGTACACGGTGCGCCCGCCGGAAGCGCGCCGAGCCAAGCCCGTGGTCTCCGCCTTCGCGGGCGCGAGCGTCGACAAGATCCGAGCGCTCAAACCGGATCTGGTGATCGGCTTTTCCGACATCCAGGCCGACCTCGCGCGCGCACTGATCGCCGCCAATCTCCAGGTTCTCATCTTCAACCAGCGCTCCGTGCAGGAGATCCTCGATGTCATCGTCGACATCGGCAGTCTCGTGCACAAGCGCGAGCAGGCCGAGGCGCTCGTCGCCGGGTACATCCGACGCCTCGAAGCGGCGACGCGACGGGGCGCGAAGCGCTCGTACCGACCGAAGGTCTACTTCGAAGAGTGGGACGCGCCGACGATCTGCGGGATCCGCTGGATCAGCGAGTTGATCGAGATTGCCGGCGGCATCGACGTCTTCGCCGAGCGCGCCCACCGACGGAGCGCCCGGGATCGGCAGGTGACCGTCGAGGACATCGCGCGACGAGCGCCCGACGTCATCTTGGCGTCGTGGTGCGGCAAGCCGTTCGACGCGGACGCCCTCGCCCGCCGGCCGGGCATGCGATCGGTGCCCGCCGTCGCGCACGACCGCGTCCACGAGATCCCGGCCGAAGTCATCCTTCAGCCCGGCCCGGCGTGCCTCACCGACGGGTTGGCCCGCATCGAAGCGCTGCTGTTTCCCGGCGAGCCGTCAGTCGCGACCGAGGCAGCGCGATAAGCGCTCGCGGCGCGCGCTGCCTGGTTCGACGCGATCGTCGATCGTCGTCGCGCAAGGTGAAGCGCCCGGCGGTCGCGGACGACAGGTTTCGGCTCGGCGGTCTCGATGGCGGCCGTCAGCGGCGGGCGGTCGGGCCGGTGACGGCGAAGTACTCGGCTCGGTGGTCATCGCGAGCACCTTGGCGCGTAACGCCACTGCGAGGCGAGACGCGCTGGAGAGGTCCGCATCTCTCATCTCGAGCGCCCGCTAGTAACGCATGCTTGACTTTGGGTGAGGGCTGGTAAAGGATTCGTTTCTAGACGCTGCCGGTGGGCACGCATCCTTTACCAGCGAGTGGGTCATGTCGAAGCGAGAGACGGGACGGTACGAGAGCACGTCGGCGGGCGGCGAGCAGGTTCGCGCCTTCGTGCCCCACCCGTTGCCTCCTACCGGCCCGCCCATCCTCATCGAGGGTGAGCTTGCAGAGCGGGTGCGAGCGGCGGAGCAGGCGCTCGCACGCCTCGAGCTGGCCGGCGAGATGGTGCCTTCGCTCGACTGGTTCATCTACGCGTTCGTGCGCAAGGAGGCGGTGCTCTCG
>RFGE01000381.1 GCA_003696105.1 Deltaproteobacteria bacterium
CCGTGTGCGGGAAATCCGCACGCACGGTTTGAAAGGGGGTCTTGACTTCAACGTCCGCCGACAGACGGACAAGGAGTAAGGATCTACCAATGCCCGAGCGCCGCCAGCACGCACGCGTGTCCGCCGCCGTGCCGGTCGCGGTGGAACGCGACGGCCAGGTGAGCGTGCTGCGCGCGGCGAACTTGTCGGCCGGCGGCGTGTGGATCGCGCTCGACCGCGGGGAACTGCCGTCGGTCGAGCCGGGCGCGCAGGTGCGCGTGCGCATCGATCTCGGCAGCGACCAGTTTGGCAGGCCGCTGGACGTCGATTGCGAGGCGGAGGTCGTGCGCGTCGATCTCGGCGGCCCCGACCGTCCGCCGGGCTTCGCGCTGATGTGGACGTCGGAGGACGCCGGCGTCGCACGCCAGCTCGCCGTCATCCTCGAGTACTTACACGGCTGACCGCGCGCCGCGGTCCGTTACGCCGTCGCGGCCGGCGGATCCGCGCGGCCGTGGCACTTTTTGTACTTCTTGCCCGAGCCGCACGGACACGGATCGTTGCGGCCGATCTTGGGCGACGTGCGCCGCACGGTCTGTTGCGGGCGCCGAGCGCCTCCGTCCGCCGCGTCGCCGTAGGCGCCCCCCGCGTCGCCGCTGCCGTCCGCACTCGGATGCACGGCCCGCATCCTTCGCTCCCGCTGCTCCATCTCGGGGACATCTTGCTCCTCGCGGCGAATCTGGACGCGGAACAGCTTCGCACACGCGTTGCGTTGGATGTTCCGCATCATCTCGCCGAACAGCTCGAAGCCCTCTTTCTTGTACTCCTTCTTTGGATCCTTTTGCCCGTAGCCGCGCAGACCGATGCCATCGCGCAGGTGTTCCATCGCCTTGAGGTGATCGATCCACTGGTTGTCGATCTCCTCGAGCAGGAAGTGGCGTTGGAAGTACAACAAAAACGGTCGCGACAGTTCTTGTTCGCGCTCGGCGAGCCGCCGTTCGACTTGCTGCCACAGGCTATCGGCCAGGTCTTGCAGGTCGTGGACGCTGCGGTCGACCTCGATCGGGAATGCGAACTGGTGGCGCAGCGCCTGTTCGAGGGCGTCGAAATCCCAATCGTCAGCCGGCGCATTGGCCGGGCAGTGCTCGTCGAGGATCTCCGCGATGCGCTCGTCGCACAGGTCGTACAGGCGCTCGCGCTGCTGGATCCACGACCGCGCGACGTCGTCGGCGAGCGCGTCGATCAGCGCGTCGCGGGGGCCGCCGAACAGCTTCTCGATGGACTCGTCGGCCAGCGACCCGGTCTGCCGCCAAATTTCGTGGCGCAGCGTGCGCCAGTCGGCGCGCACTTCGTTGCCATTTGCGTCGATGCGCGGCTCGTCGAGCAGGCGCGCAACCCAGTCTTCGATCAGCGGCCGGACCTCCTGTTTGAGCGAGTCGACCGTCCAATCCCCGCTGGTCGTCGGGATCTCGGGCTGCTTGCCCGCCTTGATGTCTTCCTCCGACAGCGCCGGCTGGTAGCGGCCGGTGAGAATCTGCGTGCGCAAGGTGTAGATCGTCTTGCGCTGCTGATTCATGACGTCGTCGTATTCGAGCAGGTTCTTGCGGGTATCGAAGTGCTGGCCTTCGACCTTCTTCTGGGCGTTTTCGATCGCCTTGGTCACCCACTTGTGCTCGATCGGCGTGTCCTCCTCCATGCCGAGCCGCTCCATCAGCCCGGTCATGCGGTCGGCGCCGAAGATGCGCAGCAGGTCGTCCTCCAGCGACAGGTAGAACCGCGACGACCCCGGGTCGCCCTGGCGTCCGGCGCGTCCGCGGAGCTGGTTGTCGATGCGCCGCGACTCGTGGCGTTCCGTGCCGAGGATGTGCAGGCCGCCGGCCGCGAGCACCTCCTCGCGCTCGGCGTCGCACTGGGCCTTGAACTTGGCGTACAGCTCCTGGTAGCGGGCTTCGTCTCCCTCGCGGCCCTCCTCGCGCAGCGCCGCCTTCGCCATCACTTCCGGGTTGCCGCCGAGCAGGATGTCGGTGCCGCGGCCGGCCATGTTGGTCGAGATGGTCACCGCACCCTTGCGGCCGGCCTGAGCGACGATCTCGGCCTCGCGGAAGTGGTTTTTCGCGTTGAGCACCTCGTGCGGGATGCCGCGCTGGCGCAGGAACTTGGAGATGACCTCCGACTTCTCCACCGACGTGGTGCCGACCAGCACCGGCTGGCCGCGCCGTTGACAGTCGACGATCTCCTCGATGACGGCTTTGATCTTGCCGCGCTCGTTTTTGTAGACGAGGTCCGGCCGATCGTCGCGGATCATCGGCTTGTTGGTCGGCACCACGACCACGTCGAGTTTGTAGATCTCGTGAAACTCGGTGGCCTCGGTGTCGGCTGTCCCGGTCATGCCGGACAGCTTCTTGTACATGCGGAAGTAGTTCTGGAAGGTGATCGTCGCGAGGGTCTGGTTTTCCTCCTCGATCGTCACGCCCTCTTTGGCCTCGATCGCCTGGTGCAACCCGTCGGACCAGCGCCGGCCCGGCATCTTGCGGCCGGTGAACTCGTCGATGATGATCACCTTGCCGTCCTCGACGAGATAGTTGACGTCGCGCTTGTACAGCGTGTGGGCGCGCAGGGCCTGACCGACGTGGTGCACGTACGCCAGGTTCTTCGGGTCGTACAGGTTGTCGAGGCCGAGCAGCTTCTGCACGCGTTCGACGCCCTGGTCGGTGAGCATCGCCGAGTGGGCCTTCTCGTCGACGGTGTAGTCGACATCCTTTTTCAGCCGCGGGATGATCCGGTTGATCTCGCGGTACAGGTCGGCGGACTGCTCTGCCGGGCCCGAGATGATGAGCGGGGTGCGCGCCTCGTCGATCAGGATGGAGTCGACCTCGTCGACGATCGCGAAGTTCAGCGCGCGCTGGACCATGCGGTCCGGCGACATCTTCATGTTGTCGCGCAGGTAGTCGAAGCCGAACTCGTTGTTTTGCCCGTAGGTGACGTCCGCGCGGTAGGCGCGCTGGCGCTCGAGGTCGTCGATGCCGTGCACCACGACGCCCGTCGACAGCCCCATCCAGTGGTACATCTTCGACATCCACTCGCAGTCGCGGCGCGCGAGGTAGTCGTTGACCGTAACCACGTGGACGCCCTTGCCCTCGAGCGCGTTGAGGTAGACGGGCAGGGTGGCCGTGAGCGTCTTGCCCTCGCCGGTGCGCATCTCGGCGATGCGCCCGCTGTGGAGCACCATGCCGCCGATGAGCTGGACGTCGAACGGCCGCATGCCGAGCGACCGCCGGCACGCCTCGCGCGCGACGGCGAACGCCTCGATGAGCAGGTCGTCGAGCGTGGCGCCGTTGTCGAGCCGCTGGCGAAACTCGGCGGTCATCGCCTTGAGCTCGGCGTCGCTCTTGTCCTGCATCCTCGGCTCGAGCGCGTTGATCGCCTCCACTTTGGGGCGCAGCTTCTTGAGCTCGCGCTCGTTCTTGGTGCCAAAGATCTTCTTGATCAGGCTCATACGTGCGAAATCCTTGCGGGCGGGCGAGGCCGCGCCCGAGCGTAATCAACGGTTCTTAGCACACTTGACCGCGGCGTCTTACGCGGGCCGCCACGACCGCGCGAACGCGCGCCAGTCGGCGGCCAGGTCGAACCGGACGAGCACGTCGCCGACGCGGGCGCCGTCGCCGTCGTAGATGGTGCCGGGCAGCTCCGTGAGCGACCGGCGAAGCCCGCGCAGCCGCAGGCGTTTTTCGCCCTCGAAGCGGTAGCGGCGACCGTCGTCGCCGGCGAACGTAAACGCGTAGCGAATCCGGCGCCGGGCGACCGGCGCGAGCACGAGCGTGCCCTCGATGGGCGCCGCGGTGGCGAGCCCGTCGGCGCGCAGCTCGCCGGTGAGCCGCATCGTCGGGTCGCGCAGGTGCGCCCGGGCCGAGGCGGCGTGCAAATGGGCGGAAAATTGGAAGAATC